>DASSLE010000477.1:0-4780 GCA_035689725.1 Pseudolabrys sp. | reverse complement strand
CCACCCTTTCGGGGTGAGAAAGACGTAAACCATTTTCTTATTATTGTGCTTTTTTTTGCGTGTCACATATCCCAGCTTCTCCATCGCGGTGACAGCCCAAAAGGTCGTTGGTTCCATGACGCCAGCTAGTTCGCTCAGCTCGCGCTGAGAAATCCCGTTGGTCTCCCAAAGAATGCGCAGAAACGTCCATTGGCCTAATGATACGGAATGCTCGTTCAGTCGCATTTGTAGCGCTCGAAGGAGCGCCCGCGTTGCATCTTTGATGAGATGAGCCAAACGATCGTTCGGAACCGCTTCGCGCCAGTGGCGTAATATGGCGTCCGTTTCGCGATTTTTCGGCATCTTTGGCCGTTTCATTATCGGACCCCGATTATATTGTTAGGGAACCCAATCCAATATTTGAGCGCAATTACTATCGGTTGGCGAACAGTCTAGAACGCCAAAAGGCAACAGGCAGCGTAGCAATTTATCGGCTCTGTGTGCACATACCAATTTTTATTTTCAAATTTGAAACACCTATTGAACTCCGAGATATGGCCAATAGAGCCAAGGAGGTTACTGCAGCCCGATCAACGGCCAATAGAACTGCACCAGCAGGAGCAACACCACGAATTCCACCACCGTCAGCCATGCGCCTATGCGCACCAAGTCGCGGGCGGCAAAATATCCGTAGGAATAGCCGACGATCAGCACGCCGGATTGATAGGCAAATAGCTTGCCGCCAGCGGCGAATGTCCAGATCATGCCGAGCTGCAGCGGATTGAGACCGTGCGACTTGGCGAATTCCATCACGAGCGGGATCGAGGTGCCGAGCATCGAGATCTCGCTGGCGAGCAGAAAGTGATAGACGAATGCGGTCCAATACATGACGACCGTGGTGGTGATGATATTGGTCATGAAGGGCAGCATCCAGGCAAACACAGAGTTGGTTAGGATTTCGAGCCCTTTTGTCGCTTGCATTACCGTGCCCATGCTGATCGCGGCTGCGACAAAGAATACCGGAAGATAATTGAGCCGCTTCATATCCTCGATCTCGAGGACGCCGACGCGCGGCAACAGCGCAAACAGGCCGACGCCAATACCAATCACCGAGGGCGAGATGTGGTGCAGAAAATCCGTCAGCCAGAGCAGGATCGCCGCCGTCATTAGCAAGGCCGCCTTCTTCTCCAACAGCGACAGCGAGCCCAGTTTCGTCATTTCGGCGCGCAGATAGTCATAGCCGCCCTCGAGAGCAACTTTCTCCGGCGGGTAGAGCTTGAGTGTCAGCCACCAGGCGACGAGCACTGTGATGATGCTGCAAGGCAGGAAGGCAACGAACCAAAAGCTCCACAGCACTTCGACGCCGCCGATCTTCTCGATCAGACCGCGTGCGGTGATCGATCCGGCGCCGGCGATGATCATCTTGTCAAAAATATTGGCTGTGTAGCTGAGAACGAGGAACATGCCGCGCGAGACGTTACTCCCAGGAGGTGAATTGAACGCCTCGGCCAAGCCTAGCGCGATGGAGGCCATGATGACGACGCGGGCGATACCGGAAGGAACGATGAAGGTAAGCAGGAAATCGGTGACGATCAGGCTGAGCAGGATACGCGGATAGGTTATGCCCACGCGCAGCATGACGAAGTAGGCAATCCGGCGCGCGATTCCCGACCGGGTAGCAACCACCCCGAGCAGCAGAGCGCCGAATAGGAACCAGGCGGTATCGTTGGCAAATCCGCTGAAAGCCACAGGAAACGTGACGATACGAAGCGCCCAGAAGAGGAAACAGCCGATGAATCCGGCCAAGGCGTAATCCATGGCGCGCGTAATCCATGCCACCACCATGAAACCGACGATCGCAAAGGCATGCTGGGTAACCGGTTGCAGCGGCGACGGCGTGAACCATACGAGAGGCGGCACCAGGATGCAGAGAATCTGTCCGATGACGACGAGGCGCGAGTTAGGGTTCTCGAGGGATTCAGGCGATGGCAAGGCGCCGGCATCGACGGTCACCATGGGATTCCTCTATATCCGGGTTGGACCTGTCCACGAAGACATCCCCCGTCACCCCGTGAGTGGTGAATAAGGCAAGACTGGGCCGCAAAGAGAATTAGAGCGATTTTGTTTTTTCGCGACTTCCATTCAGCATCCAGGAAAACATCGCCTTAGTCCGACGCGCCGTATCTGGAAGAGGCATGTTCACAATCGGATACTGGTCCTTCCAATGGTACGGCCGGCAGGCGTCGATGATTGCGCGGCTATTGGTGAAGTCATTCTGCGCCTTGCGTTCGGGCGGGATTGACGGGTCGAGCGGTGTCGACCAAGCGTTACGGATAAAATCGATCGATGTCACAGGGTCCGAGCGTGAGCACACCGTCCAAATCAACTCTTCGAGGTTGGATACATCAACATCGTCGTCGACCACGATCACATACTTTCCGGCATACGCGACCGAACGGCACATTGCTGCAAGATGCCCCGCCTGGCGGGCATGCCCAGGGTAACGCTGCTTGATCGACACGGCTGTGAGCTGACGCGAGCCACCCGCCTCGTGGCACCATGTGGCAACGACATCAGGCAGACCGGTTTTCTTTAATTCCTGTTTAAGCAACGCCGATCGCATCACGGCGCGATAACGCGCCTGTTCCTCCGGCGGTCGTTGCGGAGGGCAGCCGAGAATGATCGGGTTGTTTCGATGGTAGATTGCCTTGATGTCGAGCACCGGCTCGCTCCGCATCTTCGAGCCGTAGTAGCCGGTCCACTCGCCGAACGGTCCTTCCGGCAGCACATTGCCAGGTTGGACAAAGCCTTCGATAACCACCTCCGCATTGGCCGGATAGGGCAGACCCGTGTGCTTGCCTAGCACGACCTTCTGTGGTCGCCCACGATAGGCGCCGGCGATTTCATATTCGCAAATACCATAGGGCACTTCCGTGCACGCCATCAGGAAAGTGAGCGGGTCTCCGCCGATTACAATGCATACCGGCATCGGCTGGTTGAGCGCCAGGTACTTGTCGCGGTGAATACGTCCGTGTTTGCCGGGTGAGATGTAGAAGCCAAGTCGTTTGGCGTCATGAATCATCACGCGATAGGTCCCGACATTGACCCAGCCATCCACGGGATCGCGCGTGACATTGAAGCTGCCGGTGCCAATATATCGCCGTCCCTCATCGCGGTCGTGCCAAACTGGAGTCGGGAAACGGGTCACGTCCACCGCATCACCTTCGATCACGTTCTCCATGACCGGGCCGGTCTCTACCGTCTGGTAAGGCAGCGGCTTCTCGGAGATCTTCTGGAAGTCTGCAAGAAAATCTTCGGACAGCTCGATCTTATTGAGATCGGGCGGAAGGCCTAACGTCATGTTCTGCCGCCGACCGCCGAAGAAGTTGGTGAGCACCCGGAAACCCTTCGGATAGCCAGGGATGTCGTCGAACAGTGCCACGGGCGCCTTGGCGTCGTGCTGCAGCAGCTCCGCCGCCATGCCGATGTCTTCCTGCCAGGAGTACCCGTTGGCGCGCACGAGCTCACCGAGCTTGTCAGCTTCGACGATCCATTCGCGCAGATCATCATAGGGCACTCGGGTCCGGCGATTGTCAGTGAGGGCCATATTCATGAGCATTCTCCCAATCCAGTCCTACAATCAGGACCAAACTAGAAATTTCTTGAGTGCGAAATTTGAAGAATTTCCGTCCTGTGCGGGCATGTCCTTGATTTGAGTCAAGTAACCAACCGTTTCGCCAACTGTCCGGAGCCGCGTCCGACGAGAGATCAGCGCCGTCGTGACATCGGTGATCGGCCGCGATTTGGTGTCGGCCTGAACAGGCTAACCACTTACAGGATCGCAAATATCGGCCAAAATGAACGGTTTGCTCGACGACGCTCGCGCGTAAAAACCAAAATGGCATTAGAATTTAAGTTAGCCAACTAAGTTAGAAGGCTAATAAAATTCAATATGTAACGCATCCAAAGACATAGGGGTGGAGGCATGATTGGTAAGGTGCCTCCACGGCCCCGATATTGATCGTGCTTGTAATCTTCTGTCGCTGTCGGCAGTCTTGGCTAGCAAAGATTGGCGCAAGATCGCCAGGTAAATTCGCTACCTTCAACGCGATCACGTAACAAAAATAAAATCATCTCTGGGGAGGAGAAAATGCACGGATTTTTTTGGTTACTAAAGATGCGGCGCTTTAGTTTTGTAATCCTGCAAACGATAGCGCTAGTTCTCTTCTGGGCCGTTACCCCCGCATGGGCGGCTGAGCCGATAAAAGTGGGCTTCAGCTTGGGGATGACCGGCGCCAACGGGCCGAATGGAAAGCAACTTATTGTCGCGCTCGAAATCTGGCGCGATGATGTGAACGCCAAAGGTGGATTGCTAGGTCGTCAAGTAGAATTGGTTTATTACGATGACCAAACATCGCCGGCAAATGAACCTTCGATCTACACGAAACTCATCGATGTCGACAAAGTCGACATTCTGATTGGACCCTATGGTACCAACCAGATCGCGGCTGCACTGCCCGTGCTTCAATCGCATAACCGGACCACGATCGGTATTCTCGGCCTCGCTGCTAATAGCCAGGCTCATTACAAGAATTATTTTTCAATGATCCCTTACGGCCAAGATCCCGCACGTGAATTCTCGCGCGGCTTCTTTGAGCTTGCAACCGCTCAGAACCCAAAACCGAAGACGGTGGCCATCGTTGGCGTTGATGCCGAATTTGGAAAAACGTCAACCGACGGCGCACGTGCGAATGCCAAGGCGGCCGGGTTGACTATTGTGTACGATCAACTTTATCCGCCT
>DASSLE010000476.1:0-5547 GCA_035689725.1 Pseudolabrys sp. | reverse complement strand
GGTACGTGCAGCGAGACCGCCGGGTCGGGAGCGCTCTGCATTACGCTCTTGATGACCGGGAGCGTGCGCTCGACTTCGTTTGCCGGCACCTCAAAGACCAGTTCGTCGTGCACTTGCAGAAGCATCTTTGCGCCCAACTTGTCTTTCTGAAGCTCCGGCTCAATGCGGATCATCGCGCGGCGGATGATGTCAGCCGCGGACCCCTGCAAACGGGCATTGATCGCGGCGCGCTCATTGAAAGAGCGGATCGAAGGATTGCTTGCCTTGATGTCGGGGTAGTGGCACTTGCGGCCAAATAGGGTGAACACATAGCCGTGTTCGCGACAAAACTCGCGCGTTTCGTCCATGTAGTCTCGGATGCCTGGGAAACGCTCGAAATATTTCTTGATATAAGCGCCGGCTTCTTTTGCATCGATGCCGAGCTGCGTTGCAAGTCCAAATGCCGAAATGCCATAGATAATCCCGAAATTGATCGCCTTCGCGCGGCGACGCACTTCGCCCGGCATGTCCTTGACCGGCACGCCGAACATCTCCGAGGCGGTCATCGCGTGGATGTCGACACCGTCCTGAAACGCCTTGCGCAGCGCCGGCACGTCGGCAACTTCTGACAACAACCGCAACTCGATCTGCGAATAATCGGCGGAGAGGAGCTTCATGCCGGGCGAAGCGACGAAGGCCCGCCGGATCTTGCGACCATCTTCGGTTCGAATAGGGATATTCTGCAGGTTCGGCTCGGACGACGATAGCCGCCCGGTCGAGGTGGCAGCCAGCGCGTAGCTCGTGTGGACGCGGTGCGTCTTCGCGTTGACGTAAGCCGGCAGCGCCTCGGTATAGGTCGAACGCAATTTCGATACCTGCCGCCAGTCAAGGATTACTTGCGGGAGCTTGTGGCCCTGCTCGGCCAGTTCTTCCAAAGCGCGCGCGCCAGTTGACCATTGTCCGGTCTTGGTCTTCGTGCCACCGGGCAATCCCATTTGGCCAAACAGGATGTCGCCCAATTGTTTTGGGCTGCCGGGATTCACCTGCGTTCCAGCAATCTTGTTGATGTCCCGTTCGAGCGCTGCTTGCTTCTTGCCAAAGTCATTGGAGAGTTGCGACAGGACGCCCGGATCGACCGAAATCCCCCGCTCCTCCATGCACGCAAGAACACGCGGCATCGGTCGTTCCAACGTCTCGTAGACGCTGACAACTTTCTCGGCGGCCATGCGCGGCTTTAATGCCTGCCAGAGGCGAAGGGTTACATCGGCATCCTCAGCGGCATAGGTTGTCGTGCGAGCGATCGGCGTCGCTTCCGGCGTAAGCAGGGCTTTCTCTTTGCTCTTCACATCGTTGAAGCGCGAAGGACTGCGGCCCAGGTAGCGCGTGGCGACGCTATCCATGTCATGCGAGGCCTTGCCGGCGTCCAGCACGTAGGACATCAGCATGGTGTCGTCGGTTGCCCCGAGTCGGATACCGCGGCAAGCCAGCACCAGCCAATCCCGTTTCACGTCGTGGCCGATCTTGACGATACTGCAGTCTTCCAGAATCGGTTTAAGCGCTTTGAGCGCCTCACGCTCCACGACTTGCCCGGCGCAAAGTTTTGCCGCGAATAATCCGGAAGACTCTCCTTCACTTGCCTCGCGATGACCGAGCGGCAGATAGCCTGCCTCGTTTGGCACCACGGCCAGCGCGACACCGCACAGCGTGGTCTGCATCGGATCGAGGCTACTGGTTTCGGTCTTCAGCGCCAGAACGCCGGTGTCGTGAGCGCGCGCGATCCAATATGCAAGGCGATCGAGCGTGCCGATCGTCTCATACTTGGCTGGATCGATCTTGCTGGCGCGCAATGCCGAAAGCCGGCGCTCGGACAGAGAGATTGGTGTCAGCCCGGCGGAATCGACGCTCGGACTGGCTGCGCCCTTACGCAAAGATGGCGCCACCAAGGGGAGCTGTCCTTGTCCGCTGGTACGGCCGGCCGGAACAGGAGATGGCCTAGAGGACTCGGAAGCTGTCGCGCCGCTAGATGCCAGAGTCCCGTCGGCCTCAATTTGGCTTGCATCAATGCCCGCCTTTTCGGCGACGCGCTGTGTCAGTGTCCTGAATCCCATCGCCTTGAGAAAAGTGATTAGGGCCTTGTAATTGGGTTCATGCACCGCGAGCTTTTCGACCGGCACTTCAAGCGGCACCTGGTCGTCAAGCGTGACGAGCTTCTTCGAAAGGCGGGCAGCTTCAGCATTGTCAATGAGGGCTTGGCGACGCTTCTCCTGCTTGATCTCGCCGGCACGTTTTAGCAGCGTTTCAAGGTCGCCGTATTCGCCGATGAGCTGCGCCGCGGTCTTCACGCCGATGCCTGGCACGCCCGGCACGTTGTCGGATGTATCGCCGATCAGCGCCTGCACCTCGATAACCTTTTTCGGCGGCACGCCGAATTTCTCGATCACTTCCGGGATGCCGATGCGGGTATCCTTCATTGTGTCATACATGATCACGCAATCGTTCACGAGCTGCATGAGGTCCTTATCGGACGACACGATGGTGGCGGTCGCGCCCGCCTCGCAGGCAATACGTGCGTAAGTTGCGATCAGGTCATCGGCTTCGTAGCCGGCTTGCTCGAGGCAAGGGATCTCGAAGGCGCGCACTGCGTCCCGGATGAGCGGAAACTGCGGGATGAGGTCCTCGGGCGGAGGCGGCCGATGCGCCTTGTAATCCTTGTACATCTCCGTGCGGAAGGTCTTTTCCGACCTGTCGAAGATCACCGCGAGATGTGTCGGTCGCTCTTCTGGCTTCATTTCCTTGAGGAGCTTCCAGAGCATACTGCAGAAACCGTAGACGGCATTGACATGCGTACCGTCCGGCGTGCGCGGCTCGAATCTAATCGCGTGATAAGCGCGGAAGATGTATCCGGAACCATCGACTAGGAACACGTGGTCGCCCTTCTTGAGCGGGCGTGAGGCCTTGGCTGGAACAGACGCGGGCGTGGCGGCTTTCATCATGGATTTTGCGGGGGCTGGCATGGTTCTGAATGTGGGCCCGGACGGCGCGTTAATCAATCCGCCAAAAAAGTGCAGCCACAGAAAATGCATATTGTCCTGCACCTCTCGCCACTGCGGATGACGTTTGCTATGCAGGCGCGTTGACCGGAAACGGTTTGTCACTTTCATGACGGATTTTCCATGCGCGTTGCCATGATCGGCACCGGCTATGTTGGCCTTGTTTCAGGCGCTTGCTTCGCCGATTTCGGCCATGAGGTGGTCTGCGTCGATAAGGACAAAGCGAAGATCGCTGCGTTGGGGCGCGGCGAAATGCCGATCTACGAGCCCGGGCTCAATGAAATGGTCGCCGTCAATACCCGGGCTGGCCGGCTGAAATTTGCTACAGAGCTTTCCGCCGCGGTGGCCGCCGCGGATGCGGTGTTCATTGCGGTCGGCACGCCCGCGCGCCGTGGTGACGGCTTTGCCGACCTCAGTTTCGTCCACGGTGCTGCCCGCGAGATTGCGCGAGCGCTCGACGGCTTCACAGCTGTGATCACCAAGTCAACCGTGCCGGTCGGCACCGGCGACGAAGTCGAGCGCATAATCCGTGAGACACGGCCCGACGCCGACTGTGCGGTTGTGTCGAATCCCGAATTCCTCCGAGAAGGTGCGGCCATTCGGGACTTCAAGCATCCCGACCGCATCGTGATCGGTAGCACGGACACGCGCGCGCGAGAGGTCATGAGCGAACTATATCGGCCGCTCTATCTCAACCGTTCGCCGATTCTCTTTACCGATCGGCGCACCGCCGAACTGATCAAATATGCAGCGAACGCTTTCCTCGCCACCAAGATTACTTTCATCAACGAAATTGCCGATCTCGCCGAAAAGGTTGGCGCCGACGTGCAGGAGATCGCCCGCGGCATCGGTCTCGACAACCGCATCGGCTCGAAATTTTTGCACGCCGGTCCAGGCTATGGTGGCTCGTGCTTTCCTAAGGATACGGTGGCACTGATCAAGACCGCGCAGGACCACGCTGCGCCGCTGCCCATCGTCGAGGCAGTTGCGCAGGTCAACGATGCGCGCAAGCGCGCGATGGCGCGCAAGGTTTCAGCTGCCCTTGGCGGCGAATTGCGCGGAAAGACCGTCGGGGTACTGGGCCTCACATTCAAGCCGAACACCGACGACATGCGCGAGGCGCCGTCGATCCCGCTCATAACTGCATTGCAGGACATGGGCGCCAAGGTGCGCGCCTTCGACCCGGTCGGCATGGAGCAGGCCAAGAGCGTGATCGTCAATGTCACCTTCTGCAATGACGCGTATTCGTGCGCGGAAGGCGCATCCGCGCTGGTGATCGTCACCGAATGGGAGCAGTTTCGCGCACTCGATTTCGAGCGGCTAAAGACAGTCATGGCGCAGCCAGTGTTGGTCGATCTGCGTAATGTCTATCGGCCGGAGGAGATTGCCCGTCACGGCTTCGTCTACGAGAGCGTCGGCCGGGCGCGGAAGTGATGTTTAACGAAGCCCTCTTTCCTAGAAGTTGTCGTCCCCCGCGCAAGCGGGGGACCCGGTAATCACCGACATCGCGTTACTTTGAATCCCGCGGTTACTGGAATCATCCGCATGTCGGATGATGACGCCGAAAACCATGCAAAGCTTCGATACATCTCTACCCATCGACACCGCGCTGCCGGGCCTTACCGCCGCGCTCTCCCGCAACAATGCCGCCGTGCTGGTGGCGCCGCCCGGCGCAGGCAAAACCACGCGCGTGCCGCTGGTGCTGCTCGACGAGCCATGGGCAAGAACCAAGAAGATTCTAGTTCTGGAGCCGCGCCGGCTCGCTGCCCGTGCAGCGGCGGCACGTATGGCGTCGACGCTGGGTGAGCAGGTTGGTGACACTGTCGGCTTGCGCGTGCGATTCGGCTCGAAGGTGACCAAGCGCACGCGCATAGAGGTCGTAACAGAGGGTGTCTTCACGCGGCTTGTACTCGATGATCCATCGCTGGATGGCGTCGCCGCCGTAGTGTTTGACGAATTTCATGAGCGGTCACTGGATGCCGATCTTGGTCTGGCGCTCGCCCGCGACGCGCAGCAAGGCTTGCGTCAGGACCTCAAACTGCTGGTGATGTCAGCGACGCTTGACGGCGCACGCGTGGCGGCGTTGCTCGGCAATGCGCCGGTGATCGAAAGCGAAGGCCGCGCTTTCGCGGTAGACACGTGGTATCTCGGCCGTGATTCCCGCGCGCCAATCGAGCGCCAAGTCGCCGAGGCGGTGGAACGCGCATTGCGCGCGGAAACCGGGTCGCTCCTAGTGTTTCTGCCGGGGGCGGCTGAAATCCGCCGTACCGAGACGCTACTGAAGGAGCGTGTGACGGAAGCAGATGTCGATATTGTCGCGCTTTTTGGCGCGCTCGAAGCGCGCGAGCAGGACCGGGCAATCTCGCCGTCTCCGGCTGGCCGGCGCAAAGTGGTGCTGGCGACCTCTATCGCGGAAACGTCGCTTACTATCGAAGGTGTGCGCGTCGTAATCGACAGCGGTCTGGCGCGCGTGCCGCGTTACGAGCCGGACGTCGGTTTAACAAGGCTGGAAACGGTG
>DASSLE010000475.1:0-6472 GCA_035689725.1 Pseudolabrys sp. | reverse complement strand
TTGTGCGGCTCCTTGCCGAACAGCTGCTTCACGACTTCCTGCACTTTCGGCATGCGCGTCATGCCACCGACCAGGACGACCTCGTTGATCTGCGCGGCCGAGATGCCGGCGTCCTTGATTGCTTGCTTGCAGGGTTGAATCGTCTTCTGGACGAGATCGTCGACCAGCGCCTCGAACTTGGCGCGGGTGAGTTTCATGGTCAGGTGTTTCGGACCGGACGCATCCGCCGTGATGAACGGCAGATTGATTTCGGTCTGCGTCGTCGAAGACAGTTCGATCTTCGCCTTCTCGGCCGACTCCTTGAGCCGCTGCAACGCGAGCTTGTCGCGGCGCAGATCGATGCCTTGCTCTTTCTGGAATTCGTCGGCGAGATAGTTGACCAGACGCATGTCGAAGTCTTCACCGCCCAGGAACGTATCGCCGTTCGTGGACTTCACCTCGAACACGCCGTCGCCGATTTCGAGAATCGAAATATCGAAGGTGCCACCGCCGAGGTCATAAACCGCGATTGTGCCCGTCTTCTGCTTGTCGAGTCCGTAAGCGAGCGCGGCCGCGGTCGGCTCATTGATGATGCGCAGCACTTCAAGGCCGGCGATCTTGCCGGCGTCCTTTGTGGCCTGACGCTGCGCGTCGTTGAAATAAGCCGGAACCGTAATGACAGCTTGCTCGACTTTCTGCCCGAGATGCGCTTCCGCCGTTTCCTTCATCTTCTGCAGGATGAAGGCGGAGATCTGCGAGGGCGAATATGTTTTGTTGTCGGCTTCGACCCAGGCGTCACCATTCGAAGCCTTGGTGATCTTGTAAGGGACGAGCTTCTTGTCCTTCTCCACCATCGGGTCGTCGTAGCGCCGGCCGATCAGGCGCTTGACCGCAAAGATGGTCTTCTCCGGATTGGTGACCGCCTGGCGCTTGGCCGGCTGGCCGACGAGACGCTCGCCGTCGTCTGTGAAGGCGACAATCGAAGGCGTCGTACGCATACCTTCGGCGTTCTCGATGACTTTCGGCGTCTTGCCATCCATGACGGCAACGCACGAATTGGTGGTGCCGAGGTCGATGCCGATGACCTTGCCCATGGTTTTTCCTCTCAAATTGCGGCAGGCCGGCCGGGCCTTTTAGCGCCCGTGTGAGGATGTCAGCGGCTCATCCGCAGACCCCCAATCCAGCCCCCTGGATACGCGATTCGCCGCATTTTCGCGGCTTACTGGCTCATATAGGAGGGGCCCCCGGGCCTGCAAGGCAGTCAGTCACGAAATCGCGAGGTGCCGCCGACAACCTGTCTTCAATGGTTATCGGGCCATTGCCGCATCGGGTTAGGCCGGTTACGCAGGCCTTCCATCCAGCGTATTTGGAAAGTCCTCACGTATGTTCCGTCGACTTTTTGTTTACCTATTCGTGGCCTGGGCCGGAATGGCAAGTCTTACCGCCGCCGCGCGCGCCGAGCCAACCTTTCCACCGGGCCTACGGATCGGCCTCGAGCCCCCCGGGGACATGAAACTGGCCACCCAGTTTCCCGGTTTTGAGGACAGTGAGCGCAAAGCCGTCATCGCAATTCTCGATCTGCCGATCAGCGCGTATCGTGAGCTTGAAACTGCGGCCTTCGCCAAAACCCAGGGTGACCTCCAGCAAGCGAAGCGAGAGAGCTTCCCGTTTGGCAGCGGCATCGGCTTCCTAATCAGCGGAGTCGCTCAGCAAAACGGTATTACATTGCATCGGTGGTCCTTGCTGGCACAGGCAGTCGGGGGGACCGTCCAAGACCTCACAATGCTGATAAATGTAGAGGTGCCCGAAAGCGCGCTGTCGATCTATTCAGACGAAATAATACGAAAGGCGCTCGCGAGCGTCACTTTCCGGCAAGTGCCAATTCCGGAACAACTCGGTCTGCTGCCATTCAAACTCGACGACATGGCCGGCTTTCGAGTGATGCAGGTCTCCCCAACGGGCGGCGTCATCCTTGGCGAGGGGACAACCGATAATAACGAACAGCAGCCTTTCATGATTGTCTCGATCGGGCGCAGTGGGCCAGCGCAGGCAGGTGACCGCAGCCTATTCGCACGCGACTTAATGGCAACTGTGCCGGTGCGCGACCT
Organism: Pseudolabrys sp.; assembly: GCA_035689725.1. Lineage (GTDB taxonomy): Bacteria > Pseudomonadota > Alphaproteobacteria > Rhizobiales > Xanthobacteraceae > Pseudolabrys. The sequence goes on along the minus strand of DASSLE010000475.1, from coordinate 4,385 downwards.
CACGATGCAGTCGTCGGAACCGATGCGGATCAACGGTTCACCGGGCCACGAAATCAGGGCCAAGGGCAGAGCTCCCGGCGGCGAGCCGGTTTCGGTGGTGCAATGGTTGCGGTTCGGCTCTGGCGGGTTCTTGCGCGTGATCGGCGTTAGCCCGTCGGACAAATGGGATCAAATATTCGACCGGTTCCGAACCGTTCGCGACGGTATCAGTATGCGTTGAAATTACCGCGCCGCATCGTCCGGCTGCGGATTGTCATTGGCGGAGGCCGACGATTTCGGCGCCGCCTTGCTGACGGCCACGAGTGCCGGACGCAGGACGCGATCGCCGATCATGTAGCCAGCCTGGATGACCTGTGCGACCTGACCCGGCGGCTGCTGGGAGTTCGGCACCTCGTACATCGCCTGATGCACGTTCGGATCGAACTTCTCGCCTTGCGGCGAGAATTTCTTCACGCCGTTCTTCTCCAGCGTCTTCAGGAGCTCGCGCTCGGTGAGTTCGACGCCTTCGATCAGCGCCTTAACTTTCGCGTCCGCTGCTTCGCGCAACTCCGGCTCGATTGCTTCCAGCGCGCGATGCATGTTGTCGGCTACCGCCAATACGTCACGAGCGAACCCGGCGATGCCATAGACCCGCGCGTCGAGAACTTCGCGCTCGGTCCGCTTGCGCAGGTTTTCCATCTCGGCGAGCGTTCGCAGCAGCTTGTCCTTGAATTCGGCTGCTTCGCTCCTGGCCTCAGCCACGGGATCGGCCGCCTCGGGAGCCGTGGTGTTTTCGGTCTCGGCAGCCACAGTTTCGGCCTGGCGGGCGGTCGGATCCGTCATCGTGTTCAATCCATCCTCGGCAATATCCGGATGCCCGGCATATCAGGGCTCTGGCGTGAAAAATCAAGCGCTTAAGGTGCCAACAGGCGGCTGACAACGCGCGCGGTATAGTCAACCATGGGAATAACCCGAGCGTAATTGAGCCTTGTGGGCCCGATTACGCCGATTACGCCAACGATCCGACCTTTGCTGTCGCGGTAAGGCGCAACAATGGTGGAAGAGCCTGAGAGCGAGAACAGCTTGTTCTCTGAGCCGATGAAGATGCGTACGCCATCGGCGCGCTCGGCGCGGCCAAGCAAGTCGATCACCCCGCGTTTGGTTTCCAGCGCATCGAACAACGAACGCACGCGCTCTAGATCTTCCAGCGCGCGAAGGTCTTCCAGAAGATTGGCGTGTCCACGCACGATCAGTTGGCGCTCTTGGCTGTCGCCACCCGACCAGCTGGCGAGGCCGGCCGTGATCACCTTTTGAGTCAGCTGGTCTAGCTCGGCTTGGCCTTCGTTCACCGCCTTTTCGATTTCACCTTGCAGTTCCGCCAGTGTCTTGCCGCGAATGCGAGCATTGAGAAAATTGGCAGCCTCGGTAAGCGAAGATGTCGGCAACCCGGCTGGTACATTGAGCACGCGGTTTTCAACCTGTCCGTCCTCCGCAACAAGAACCGCCAATGCGCGCTCAGACTCAAGGCGCACGAATTCAACATGCTTGAGCCGAACGTTGTTCTTGGCGGTGAGTACGACGCCGGCCGAACGGGTTAACCCCGACAACATTTGCGAGGCCTCGGTGAGCACGGCTTCCATCGATTTGGCCGTGCGCGTGCCCGCCACCTGCGCTTCGATCGAACGCCGATCCTGCTCGGTCAGGTCGCCGACCTGCATCAGCGCATCCACGAAAAAGCGCAGGCCTATTTCCGTCGGCAGCCGGCCAGCCGATGTATGCGGGGCGTAAATCAGGCCGAGTTGTTCCAGGTCCGACATCACATTGCGAACCGAAGCCGGCGACAACGCAATCGGCAGCAGCCTCGACAGATTTCGCGAGCCCACAGGCTCGCCGGTCGCGAGATAGCTTTCGACGATCTGGCGGAAAATCTCGCGCGAGCGTTCGTTGAGCGCCGCCAGGCTCACCTGTGTCGCGCCAATCGGAATATCGTGGGACGCCACCGCTGAACTCCTCGAATACCAGCCAACAATTGACCATTGGGGCGGTCTTGTTCAAGCCGGGCGTATGGTTATGGTGTGCGCCAAACGTTAAAGGAGCAAGCCCGATGCGGCCGAGCCGCCGACAAGTCGATGAGCTGCGTGCGATATCGCTCGAGCGCGGGGTGGTCAAATATGCCGAAGGCTCGTGTTTCGTGAAATTCGGCGATACCCACGTTTTGGTGACCGCGAGCCTCGAGGAGCGACTCCCACCCTGGCTCAAGGGCCAGGGGCGTGGCTGGGTTACGGCCGAATACGGCATGCTGCCGCGGGCAACCTCCGAACGCACGCGGCGCGAGGCGAGTGCCGGCAAACAGGGCGGGCGCACCGTCGAAATTCAGAGGCTGATCGGGCGCAGCCTGCGTTCAGTGGTCGATCTGCCGGCACTCGGCGAGCGGCAGATCACCGTCGATTGCGATGTGATCCAGGCTGATGGCGGTACTCGCACCGCGTCCATCACCGGCGCTTGGGTCGCGCTGGCCGACTGCCTCAGTTGGATGAAGGCGCGCGACATGACCAAGGCCGACGTGTTGCGCGACCACATCGCCGCTGTCTCCTGCGGCGTATGCAAGGGCACGGCGGTATTGGATCTCGACTATGCCGAAGATTCGGAAGCCGACACCGACGCCAATTTCGTGATGACCGGATCCGGTAACATCGTGGAAATCCAGGCTACAGCCGAAAAAATCCCGTTCAGCGAAGATCAATTCGCTGCGCTGCTCGCTCTCGCGCGTAAAGGCATCGAGAAGCTTGTGGGTTTGCAAAAGTTGGCGGTGGCATAAGCACGAGCATCGCGTGTTACTTGTTATGCCCATGACGAACAATGGCTAGAAAACTTACCGGGTCGGTGGTAGTCGCCACCCACAATCCAGGCAAGCTCAAGGAAATGCGCGAGCTGCTCGCGCCATACGGACTCGCCATACAGTCGGCCAGCGACCTCGGTCTGCCTGAGCCGAAGGAAACAGGCAGAACTTTCGCCACCAATGCACGCATCAAAGCGCTTGCCGCGGCGCGCGCGAGCGGCAAGCCGGCATTCGCCGACGATTCCGGTTTGGTTGTCGATGCGCTTGGGGGCGAGCCCGGGATTAATTCCGCGCGCTGGGCGGGACCCGACAAAGATTTCCGCGCCGCCATGAACCGCATTCAGACGCTCCTGATTGAGCGCGGCGCTAAAGCGCTCGATCAGCGTCGTGCGCACTTCTTTGCGGCGCTGTGTCTCGCCTGGCCGGATGGACACGTTGAGGAGTTCGAGGGACGTATTGACGGCGTCGCCGTGTGGCCGCCGCGTGGTGATAAAGGCTTTGGCTACGATCCGCTCTTTCGCCCCGACGGCTTCGACCATACCTTCGGTCAGATGAGCGCAGAAGAAAAACATGGCCTCCCACCGCAAGGACAGGGGTTGTCACACCGTGCGCGCGCATTCATGAAGCTGGCTGAGGCGTGCCTGTCCAAGCCATGAGCTTGTTCTCGATCGTTACAATTTTAATCACCTGTTGTCGGCGAGACCGCTTCCAACCTAGCTGCTCCGTGACACACGGGCTATGATGGTTAACATGAGCTTAATAACGCCCTTCGCTGTCTATGTGCACTGGCCGTTCTGCCTGTCGAAGTGCCCCTATTGCGACTTCAACAGTCACGTCCGTCATGGTGGCGTCGACGAAGCGCGGTTCCTTCGTGCCTATGAAACCGAGATCGCCGCAACCGCCGCGCGCGTGCCCGGCCGCACCGTGTCGAGCATTTTCTTCGGTGGCGGCACGCCGTCGCTGATGCAGCCGTCATCGGTGCAGACGATCCTCGATTGCATTAGCAAACACTGGACTATCGCGCCGAATGTCGAAGTAACGCTCGAGGCAAATCCGACCAGCGTGGAGGCGACGCGCTTCCGGGGATTTCGTGCAGCCGGCGTCAGCCGCGTATCGCTCGGCGTGCAGGCGCTCGACGATGCGTCGCTAAAAGAGCTCGGACGCCTGCATACCGCGCAAGAAGCACTCAATGCCGTTGCGATTGCTCGTTCAATTTTTGACCGCTACTCATTCGACCTGATCTACGCGCGGCCGCAGCAATCGCTCGACGCCTGGGCGGCCGAACTCAAACGCGCAATCGCAGAAGCGACCGAACATCTCTCTCTCTATCAATTGACCATCGAACCGGACACGCCGTTCGCCGGTCTATACAAGGCCGGAAAACTCACCATCCCCGACGAGGACCTCGCGCGCGATCTTTACGATCTCACTCAAACGGTTTGCGCCGATGCCGGCCTACCGGCCTATGAGATTTCCAATCACGCGCGGCCCGGCGCGGAGTGCCGGCACAATCTCGTTTATTGGCGTGGACATGATTACGCCGGCGTCGGCCCGGGTGCGCATGGGC
>DASSLE010000474.1:0-2268 GCA_035689725.1 Pseudolabrys sp. | reverse complement strand
CCTGACTTCCGCTCAACGCCCGAGAATGCTGCTCGCCATTGCGCGTGGATCGCGCTTTGGCCACGCGCCTGCGTCTGCGGCCTGGAACAAATCGGACAAGTGCATATTAAACAGCGCCGGTTCCTCCAGATTGATGTTGTGTCCGCAATTCGCCATCACCACTAATGCGGCAGTCGGGATGTTCTTCTTCATCAAAATGCCCGGCTCGAGGCAGGGCCAATCCTCATCACCAGTCATGATCAGGGTCGGCACGGTGATGGTTTTCATCCTATCGACCAGATCAAATAGCGACGGGCGGCGTTTCTGCACGCCGCGCATAGTCAGGGCCGCACCTTCAGTCGAATGTTCGGCGAGCTGATCTGCGAATTCCCGCCAGCCGCGGGGGTCCTTGTTCTGATGCTGCACGCGAGTCGGGCCGAGCGCGTAGGCTTCCGCGGCATTTTTCATCGTTAGCTCTTCGAATCGTTTGGCTGAGGCCTCCGCCTCTTCGGCAAACTTGGCGCGTTCGCCGGGTGCTGCCCCATAACCGCAACCCGCGACGACGATCGAGCGACAGCGTTCCGGATAAGTGAAACCGAAATGGAGGGCCGCAAATCCGCCCATTGAGAGGCCAACGATATGGGCCTTGTCAATCTTGAGGCCATCGAGCACCGAACGGATGTCATCCCGCGCGCGATCCTGCGAATAACGCTCGCCGTCCTTTGGCACATCTGAGGGCGGATAGCCGCGCGCATTGAAGGTGACGCAACGATAATACTTTGAAAAATGCCGAACTTGTTGCTCATAAGAGCGGTAGTCGCCGGCAAATTCATGAACAAAAACGATTGGGATGCCTTTACCGGTTTCTTCGTAATAGAGCTTAATTCCATCGTCTGTCGTCAGATGTGGCATGAATTCCTCTTTTAGAATGCTTGGGCGCGCGCAGACAATCCGGCGTCAATGGTGATAACGGAGCCGCTGGTATAGCCTGAACGATCGGAAGCGATGAACGCGATGGCGGCTCCAATTTCTTCGGCAGTTGCGCCACGGCCGAACGGCAAAGGCTTAAACAAATCCTCCCAGTTGTCCGCGCTGCCGGTGCGGTCGAGCGCCTTCTTTTTCATGAGGCCCACCAGCCGTTCGGTTGCCACGGGCCCCGGGCTGATCGCGACGACGCGGATACCGTCCTTGGCGCTGACGCTCCCGAGCGACTGAGTGAATGCGGCAAGCGCCGCGTTTCCCGCAACACCGCAGATATATTCGGGGTCATGAGTATCGGCCGCGTTGCCGACCACATTGACAATAACGCCGCGTTTGCGCTTTTGCATCAGCGCGTAAAAGGCACGGCACATATTGACGTAGCCGAAGACTTTCAGGTCCCAGGCTTTTCGCCAAGTCGTCTCGTCAACATTGAGCAACGTGCCGCCGGGAATGGCGCCAGCGTTGTTCACCAGGATGTCAATCTCAGGATAATCATGAGCAAGCTTGTTGACGTTGATACTGTCGGACAGATCAGCGGCGACAGTGTCGACACGCACGTTGGTCTTCTGCACGATGGCGGACTTCGCCGCAGCAAGTGCCTCCGCGCTACGCGATACAATAATGACATTGCATCCTTCGCCCGCCAGAGTCTCTGCAGCAGCGCGGCCGATCCCTTTGGAGCCGCCGGTGATCAAGGCGGTCTTGCCGGCAAGTTTTAAATCCATACGTGGTGCCCCCACAAAAATTCAACAGGATGACTATGACCGCCGCCCCGACGCTCGGCAACCTGCCTTGTCAGCGTGCCGCTTCGATCATACGGCGAATACCTTCACGGTGGCCCACCTTGGCGCGAAATCCGAAATCGCGTGCCGGCGTATCGGTATCGACTGGCCCTCGCGCCGTAACCGCCTTGCTGTTGTCAATCTCAAGACGCACCGGCTTGCCCGCCGCCGCCGCAGCGGCTGCGATATCGCCGGGCGTTACCTTTTCAGGGTGCGCGATAAAATAGCTGAGCTGTTTGCGGCCTCCAGCAAAGCAGGCGGAGACAGCGGCCTCTGCGGCGTCGTCAATATAGATGTAAGGCCAGTCGGTCATTGGCTCAATCCGCGCAACTTTGCCCGCTAGTGCCGCACCGACGATTTTTTCGACTGTGAAAACGGTCTGTCTTCCGGGGCCATAGATCACAGTGAAGCGCAACGAGCACAGATCGAGCGGTACTTTGCCCCACAATCCGCGCAACACCGTGTCCATCGCTGCCTTCGAGGCGCTGTAGGGCGAAGTTGGACGCAACGGATAGTCTTCGCCGAC
>DASSLE010000473.1:0-7691 GCA_035689725.1 Pseudolabrys sp. | reverse complement strand
TTCGGGGCACCATCGGTGGCGCCGGCCGCGCACCTAAATTTGAAGCCGCCAGCGCGGCAACCCCGCTCACGCTCCGCTCTGAATGCAATGCAATCACCGGACAGACCTAGACGTTGGCCGTTCAGGGATGATTGCCAGCATTTTAGGGGGCGGCGCCGGCCACAATCGTCCAAGCTGTTGGACCAGCATGGGGGAGAGCCCGCACTCGAACACGTCGAAATTGATATCGTAGTCGTTGACCATCTTCGTAACGTTTCCAGAAAGCAAAAAGGTACGGCGTTACCGAAAATGGTTGGACAATAGCTTAAGCTTAGTGGTCTTCCCGCGCGACCACTAAATGTGCCGCGCGCGCGGCGCTAACCTGATTTAATTTGCGTCAAACTTGTCAACGTCTGGATTAGCGTTACGAAATTTATCGGTGTATTCTTTTTACAAACGGCAAAAGGCGATGGTATTTTCGTCACGGATGCGGTCCATACCGCAGACAGTAACTAAACGATCGAAAAAATTATGAGCCTGATGCGCGGCGCCGACAAAAAGAGATAGTCGCGCGTGGTCATGTGTGAGCTAGCTCACCTGCGCGATGCAGACTCGTGTTCCAAAATGAATCTAAACATCCTTCCGTCCAACGGAGGCGACCATGGCGGGGGCTGCAGCAGGAACGGTAATAGCGGGATTAGGAACATTAGCTTCTAGAGAAGCTGTCGCCCAGGAAGTTTATGACGCCATAGTCATCGGTACCGGATTTGGCGGCACGGTTGCGACCATTGCGCTGAGCACGCATGGCAAAAAGACCCTTGTCATCGAGCGCGGGACATTCTGGATTTCGCCAGAAACGCTCGGCGCGCCTACTGGCCCGGGCAACGCAATGCTCAATTGGGCAAAGAGCCAGAACCTGCGCGTACAATATTGGCCGCGTCCAGATCACGCACTCGGGCTGCTCGACCTTCTTGCCAACCGCTTCCATGACGACAATCCGTACGGCCTGCACAGTTACCGAATGTTCCGTGACGTCCACGTGCTGACGGCGAGCGCCGTGGGCGGCGGAGCGATGATCTATTCCAATGTTAATTTGCGTGCAAAGCCCGTGGTTCTCGATCGTATCGGCTTAAAGGGTTTGGACTACGATCGTGCCGAGCGTTTCATGGAGAAATACCGCGGGAAATTGAGCAAGGTCGTCACTAAGATTCCTTTGCCGCCGGGAGTCGATGCCGCCCAACTCGGCGCCGCAATTGATCCTGCAAATGACCCCGACAAGCTCGCGAACAAGGGCTATCTATTGCTTGATCGCAGTCGCGCATTACGCGATGCAGCCGCTGTGGTAGCCAAACAGCTGGGAATCCAGCTGCCATGGACGCCGCTCAATCTTTCGATTACCGAATATGTCCACGGCGCCAATGCGGAAGCAGACGGACTTCATACGTTTTGCGAGCGCCAGGGGCGCTGTATGCTCGGATGCCTTCCGGCGGCGCGGCATACGCTGAACAAGACCTTGTTCAAATGGGTACTCTCGAAAGATACGAAGGTGACCCTGTCGGCTGAATCGGAAGTACGCACGATAAAGCGGGTTGGCGACGGTTATGAGGTTTCCTATCTTGATCGGCGCGGCACCAACTCCGAAGGCCAGTCGCGCACGGCACGTGCGGCGCAAGTCTTCCTCGCCGCCGGTGTTCTCGGCACCACCGAGATACTGCTGCGGTCACGACGCGACGTAGGCCTCGCGCTAAGCGACAAAGTCGGAGCTGGTTTTTCCACGAATGGCGATTTCGGCGCACTCGCCGTTGGGACCGCGATGATGGGGCCTGATGGCAACCCAGTGCTCGATGCCAACGGCAAGCCCGCAAAGGCGAGCGTTTATCCGACGCGCGGGCCAATCAATACCGCCGACGTAAGGTTCGAAGCCGATGGCCGTCAATATACAATCGAAGACTGCGGCATCCCATCCATGTTTGCACGGATTGTCCGAACAGGACTTGATGATCGCAAATCATTGCTCGCCTTGGCGGATCCGGTCGCCTTCGTGGGCGGCCAAACATCCTCGAATATCAGTTCGCTGTTCGAAACGATCAAGCAACGGTTATTTGGCAAGAAATTGCTCGATGGAAGCAGGGATCGTCATGCGACTGAAGCCGAGCTGATCGACGACGTATTCTTTTTCAATGCGATGGGTGAGGACGAGGCGAATGGATCTTTCTCCCTTCGCGGGGACGAACTCGATCTTAGTTGGCCTGCCGATAAACCGATCGCCAATCAGCAGTGCTTCAGCAAAGTCGAGGAAATGATTCAGAGATTGAGCCGCGCCATGGGCGGTACATACACGCCGCTGCCGACATGGGAAGGTTTGCCATCTGTCTTTAATAAGAAGACATTGATCGTTACGCATCCGCTCGGCGGTTGCCGCATTGGGCCAACCGTGGCGGAGGGTGCCGTCAATGACTTTGGTCAGGTGTTCGACGGTAGCAAGAAGGCGACTAATCCGGTCGCCGTACATCCGGGCCTGTTCGTGGTCGACGGATCAGTGATGCCAGGCGCGCTTGCTGCCAATCCAACGCTCACGATTTCAGCCCAAGCGATAAAGACCATTGAAAGAGCTATCGGGCCGCTTCCTCTCTAGGGCCTGACGATTAAACATCAATTCCGGCTTCGGGGGGAAAATGGCTGCAAAGCCACCAATAACGCTGGGCGAGCTCTGTAAATACCCACGGATGACGAACTGGTTCAGGCCGGTTCTGCTCTCAAAGCTGCTCCTTAAAGTCATCATTTACGATTTATTTGGCCAATACGCCGACCGTCGGCTGATCGTTGCAGCGCTCGACACTGTTACACCGCAAGCGCTTTTCAACCGTACAAAGCTCGCCCGATGTCAGCATCAGCCGGCCCGCAGCGATTTTCGTCGCATGAACGCATGGCGCTCGAGGCAATCGTGATCGCCGACGGTTCGCGTCCGAGTTTCCCTCTTGAAAATGGCTACCCACCTACCTCTCATCCGTTCATGTGATCTGGGATAGCACGATCAACCTCTTGCGCACTGAGATCCAACGTGTCGTCCTGTGCGTCGGTCCCGTGCAGCCCGACCAACGGTAGTGCGTCGAATTTCATCGGCACGGCAACCGTAATCGATGCGGCAAAGGGTCTCGCGCTGACCAATTATCCGCCATCGCTGTTGCCAAAGCGGCCGACGCATTGCGGAAGATAGGGGTGCCGATTGCATGAGGGAGGCCAGCAGGTGTCTAAATTGTTTCAGCAGTACGAGAAACTTGGGATAGCTTGCTGAACAACGGCTGGCCAAGAGGTGGAGGGTGCAGCTGATCTCGGAGGAAGGTTAGCTGCTATGCGATCCGGAAGGATACCAAGGTGATCATATGGAAAAAGCAGAAAAATTCTCGCGCCTGAAGAAAATCCTGACTCAGATCGCGCCGGGAAATGCCATCGAGGCAGTATCGCGGCCTGGCGCTGAAGCAATCGAGGCTGGCGGATTCGAAAGCTTGGGACCCGGCAATGCCGCCGCAGCCGAATCGGGACTGCAGAAACTAGCAGAGGATCGCTTCCAGGAAATTACGCCGAGCGAAATGCTCGGCTTGGAGGCAATCGTACTTCCAAGAAATCGGCCGGTGGCATTTGTCCGCGGCGAGACGTACGACGATCTCGAGGATCCGTGGCTTAGCCTCAATGGCGACGTTATCAAAAGACGGATTGCTTCACTTCTTCCTCTGATAGGGCGTGTTGAAGTGCCGAGTTCTCCGATATTGCCGTACGCGGGAACAGGATTTGTGGTAGGCAGGGGCCTTATTGCAACGAATCGGCATGTTGCCCAGCTCTTCTCTCGAGGTCTCGGGCTCACCATTCGTTACCGCGCCGGTGACGCGGCAATCGATATCAAGCGACAAATCGATGCCCCCGACGACGACCGCACCGCCTATTTGTCGGTTCGCGCCGTGGAAATGATCCACCCGTATTGGGACATGGCTCTCCTCAGAGTCGACGATCTACCGACAGATCGTATGCTTAGATTGTCGGTGAAATCACCGGAAGAACTGCTCGACCACAATGTCGTCGTGATCGGCTATCCGGCTAGGGACGATCGAACCGATCTTGCGTTGCAGGACCGCATATTCAACAGAACATACAACGTGAAACGTCTGCAGCCAGGTGTTATCAGGGCGCGCGCCAAAATTCAAAGCTTCGAAAATACTGTCAACGCCCTGACCCACGATGCTTCCACGCTGGGGGGAAACTCCGGATCCGCGGTCATCGAAGTCGATACAGGAGAGGTTGTCGCGCTGCACTTTGCCGGCGAGTATCTTAAAAGCAACTACGCGGTGCCGATGCACGAACTGGCGCGGGACAGCCGCGTCGCACCGCGACTGAATTTCGAAGGAACACTTCCACCGACCAACGACTGGGCGCCGGCCTGGCGTTCCGTGGAGGGGACCGAAGGTTCGGCGACCGCCGCAGCGCCTCCGCAACCGAGTCCTCCCAGGGCTGTTCAGTTACTGTCGCCGTTGACCAAGGCAGATGTCGCGTCAAATCAAGGCAACACTGCCACGGGGCCAATCCCACTTCGGGTCAGCGCTGGCACCGCAGTCGACCAGATGCTGGACTGGGAGAATGGAGGCGCGGAAGAAGCCATCGTTATCGATCCGGACTATAGCAATCGGCCGGGATACGATCCAAGCTTCCTCGAGACCATTGATGTGCCGCTACCTCGCGTCAGCAAGGCGATGGAGCAAGACACTGCACGAGTGAGATCGGATGCGCAGAAGAACGATGATCCATTCGAACTCGCTTACTATCATTACAGCGTCTATATGAACAAACGCCGCCGCACGGCTTGGTTCTCTGCGGCCAATGTCGATGGTGACCATCGTCCCGACATCGGTAAACGGCAGGGGGACCGCTGGTACACCGATCCTCGTATCCTGAGGTCGGAGCAAATCGGGCAGGAGGCCTTCGAGCGAGGAATTGATCGCGGCCATTTGACTCGGCGCGGAGACACCGCTTGGGGCAGCGATGTCGCCAGCGCCACCCTGGCAAACAACGACACATTCCACTTTACCAACTGTTCCTTGCAGGCTTCTGCCTTCAATCAAGGTAAGGACCGTTGGCAGGGATTGGAACGGTTTCTTCTGGAGCAACACGCGAAGAAGGATCGCAGACGCCTGGTCGTCATCACCGGCCCGCTATTCGCAGCGAACGATCCGGTATACAAAAATGATCGAATGAGCTACTCGGTCCGGTGCCCGTTGCAGTTTTGGAAGATATGCGTGCTGATTAGACGGGACGGCACACCTTCAGCCACTGGGTTCGTGCTCGGACAAGAGGATGTCCAGAACCTGCCAGGCTTCGAGGAAGCTTTCGACGTAGCGGCTACCCAGATTCGGATCGCTGATCTGGAAGAGCGCACCGGTCTGGATTTCGGCAATATCAAGAAATTCGATCACTTCGCTGCGGGCGGGGTGCCGGGAACACTGGAGTTGCCTCGCGGCATCGAGGGGGTGGCTCGGCGCGCGAAAATCGTCAGAAATGGCAGCGATATCGTCGTGTGACGATTTCGCCAGCCCTATCGTAGCCAGGGTACGAGCAACCGAAGGGCGCAAGTTGAGCTAAAATGCTAACCAATTTTAGCTCGGTAGGGAGGCGTAATGGGGCCGAAACAATATCTCACCGAACTTGAGTCAGCTTTAGAGCAGTATCGTTTCCGTGAAGTCCGAGCCCTTACCGATCAGATTGACCCGGCTACTTTCGACCTGCTGCAAATCAAAAAAGCGCTGAGTTTGATCAGGCGCAAGCGCCGGTTTGCCGACCTAGAGCACGCAGCCAGTATATTCAGTATGGCTGGAAGAGAGGACCCCGTCATTTGGCGACAATGGTGTCAGTCGCTACTCGACCAAGGGCGCGTTCTGCAGGCGTTGGCCACCTTGAATTTGATGTCTCAAAAGTACTCCGATGACCCAGTGGAAGGTCCGGAGATCCGCGGCCTGATAGGGCGCGCCTATAAGCAGCTATTTGTTAAGGACGGCGATCCAGAAAGTTTAAGAGCAGCGATTACTACTTACCGCCTCGATTGGGAGCATCGTCAAGGCGATTATCGCTGGCATGGCATCAATCTTGTTGCGCTGCTCTCGCGGGCGAAACGCGACGGCATTTCTACGGATTATGCTCCGGATGCGGCTGAAATCGCGCAGCAAATCCGTGATGACGTTGAGGAGCAGGGAGCGACCGGAATTTGGGACTATGCGACAAGTATGGAAGCTGCGATCGCGCAGCAAGACGAACGGGCTATTCTAGGCTCAGCGAAAAAATATATTCAGCATCCGGATGCCGATGCGTTCGAACTTGCCAGTACGCTGCGTCAACTGAAGGAAGTCTGGCGTTTGGAAGGGACCGCCATTGGAAATAAGCTCTTGCCGGTCTTGGAGTACGCCGTGCTTCAGCGAGAGGGCGGCTCGGTGCATCCAATGCAACTCGGCAAGGTTCCGGATGGAGAGGGCTTTGAGGCAGTTTACGGCACCGAAGCGGTGGTTAGGCTGCAATGGATCGACACTCTTTATCGGTGCTGCACGGCTATTGGCCGCATCAGCAATGCCGCAACCGGCGACCCCGCTGGGACAGGTTTCCTTATGTCGGGGACGGATCTCTGCTCGGGCTGGGGAAACGGGCCATTGTTTTTGACCAACTCCCACGTGATCAGCCTGGATCCTGTGAATGAGGCTCCCTTGCGTCCATTGCAGGCGGAGATCGAATTTACTCGGCTCAACGGCCACCCGCGAGTAATGTTGGGAGAACTCGTTTATAGCTCGCCACGCATCGAGATGGACATCTCGATCTTGCGAATCCTTGCCCCACCAGACTCGGGCAAGCTTGAGCTTTGCTCTATTCTGCCGAAAATTAGCGGCACCTCAATGCAACGCGTGTACGTGATCGGCCATCCTAAAGGCCAAGAACTTGCAGTTTCGTTGTATGACAACAGCCTTGCGGAATACTCACAGCAGTATGTTCGCTATCGAAGTCCCACTGAAGAAGGCAATTCTGGGTCGCCGGTTTTAGATCGACAACTTAGCTGCTTCGCCGTTCATCATCGCGCGTTGAAAGAAAAACAACTGAATGAAGGGATCACCCTGGAGGCGATCATACGTGCCATCGCCCAGCTCAGATCGTGACGGGGTTCCGGTCGCGTCCTTGTGCTCCGGTCCGGTAGCGCGCAACAAGTAAATTTCGATCTCACTGAATTTTCTTGCGTGTGATGTGGAAGCGGCAGGCGCATTTTGGGGCCGACCGCGTGAGATGGCAGCTAATATAAGCGGAAGGAAGCAATGCGACGCCGTGAGCTGATAACGCTGGTTTGCGGGGCAGCAACGGCTTTGCTTGTGGTGGCGCGAGGCAACACTATGGATGCGAAGTTGGCCATCATTGATGACCTTAGCCGCGAGTCACCTCTATCTACAGTAGGTACTCGCTGGCAACTCTTTACTGATCAAGTCATGGGTGGCGTATCTAACGGTTCAATGATGCGCGAGGTGGTAGCTGGCCGACCGTCGATTCGCATGCGCGGCGATGTCAGTTTGGAAAATAAAGGTGGCTTTGTTCAGATTGCCATCGACCTCATGCCCGACGAAAAAGCCAAAGACGCTAGTAACTGGGCTGGTGTAGAACTCGACGTTTTCGGCAATGGCGAGGAATACAATATTCAT
>DASSLE010000472.1:0-6477 GCA_035689725.1 Pseudolabrys sp. | reverse complement strand
ACCGCATGGATCGTCATTCGGCCTGATGATACCGTCGTCATCCGCATGGCGCGATCCGAGATGGGTCAAGGCACGATCACCGGGCTCGCCCAGCTCGTGGCCGAGGAGCTCGAGTGCGACTGGTCGAAAGTCACGACCGAATATCCGACGCCGGGCCAGAGCGTCGCGCGTAAGCGCGCGTGGGGCGATTTCTCCACCGGCGGCAGCCGCGGCATCCGCATGTCGCACGAATATGTGCGCAAGGCGGGCGCCACTGCTCGCATCATGCTGGTGCAGGCCGCCGCCGATCAGTGGAAGGTGCAGCCCGCCGAATGCGTCGCGGCAAACAGCGTGATCACGCATACCGCGTCCGGCCGAAAGGTGACCTACGGCAAGATCGCTGAGGCCGCGGCCAAGCTGGAGCCGCCGAAAGACGTCACGCTTAAGGACCCGAAGGACTGGAAGATCGCCGGCAAGGGCGTCAAGCGACTCGACACCGCCGCCAAGACAAACGGCAAGATGATTTATGGCGCCGACTTCAAGATGCCCGGCATGCTCAACGCTGCGATCAAACAATGCCCGGTCTTCGGTGGCAAACTTGCGAGCTTCGACGAAGCCAAGATCACCGGCATGATGGGCGTCAAGAAGGTGGTGAAGGTCGGTGACGCTGCCGTCGCCGTCGTCGCCGACACTTGGTGGCACGCGAAATCTGCGCTGGACAAGCTGCCGATCACCTGGGACGAAGGTCCCAATGCCAAGGTGCAGCAGGCCGACGTCAACGCTAGACTTAAGACCGGCTTCGATGCCGAGCAGGCCTTCGTCGGCAACAAGAATGGCGACGCCAAAGCGGCGCTGGAAGGCGCCGCCAAGAAGATCGAGGCATCCTATGCCTATCCGTGGCTGAACCACGCCGCAATGGAGCCGCTCAACGCCACCGCGCTGTACACGCCCGACAAATGCGAAGTCTGGTGCGGCACGCAGAATGGCGAAGCGGCGTTTGCCGCGACGCTGGCCGCGTCCGGCCTGCCGGCCGACAAGTGCGACGTGCACAAGCTCATGCTCGGCGGTGGCTTTGGCCGGCGCGGTGCGTTCCACGACTACGTGACACAGGCGGTGCTGATCGCAAAGCAGATGCCTGGCACGCCGGTGAAGCTGCTGTGGTCGCGCGAAGAAGACATGCAGCACGGCGCGTATCATCCGATCACGCAGTGCAAGCTGACCGGCGGCCTGGATGCCGACGGCAATCTGGTGGCCCTCCATGCCCGCATTTCCGGTCAGTCGATCCTTACCGCCGTGCGTCCGGAGGCTCTCGTCAACGGTATGGATCCCGCGACGTTCCAGGGCTTCGCTGCGACCGGCGAAGCGGCGATTGGCTACACCGTACCGAACTTGCTGGTTGAGCACGCGATGTACAACCCGCCCGTTCCGCCGGGGTTCTGGCGCGGTGTCAACATCAACCAGAATGCCGTCTATCTCGAGTGTTTCATGGACGAGCTGGCCTTTGAGGCAAAGCAGGATCCGCTCGAGTTCCGGCGCAAGCTGATGTCGAAGCACCCGAAGCATCTTGGCGTGCTCAATGCCGTGGCCGAGAAGGCGGGATGGGGCAAGCCGGCGCCGCAAGGCCTGTTCCGTGGCATTGCGCAGCACATGGGCTACGGGTCCTATGTCGCCGCGGTCGCGGAAATCTCAGTGATCGACGGCAACAAGATCAAGATTCACCGCATCATCGCCGCGACCGATCCTGGCTTTGCGGTCAACCCGGCGCAGATCGAACGGCAGATTGCCGGCTCGTTTGTGTACGGGCTGTCAGCTCTGTTCCACGGCGAATGCACTGTGAAGGACGGGCGCGTCGTGCAGGACAACTTCGACAGCTACAACTCGATGCGGATCAGCGAGATGCCGAAGGTCGAAGCTATCGTGATGCCGACCGGCGGCACCCCGTGGGGTGGCGTCGGCGAGCCGACGATTTGCGTCGCGGCCCCGGCGGTCCTCAACGCCTACTTCGCGGCGACCGGAAAGCGTGTTCGTTCGGTTCCGCTGAAAAACGAGAAGATCTACTTCGCATGAGATTGGAAGCGGCGGCCCCAAGGACCGCCGCTCCTTTTTTCTTGCGCCGGCACGGCATTGCGCACACGGCATGCCTTGCATGAGGCTCATAGCGGATGTCTGACATGACCGCGAGCCGGATCGATCGTCGCGCCTTTTCCCGATCCACATTGGCGGCGGCTGCGGCAGCGGCATTTCCGATGCCTGCTTTGGGCGCTGGGTCCCCCACCCGGGTCGTCGTGATCGGCGGCGGATTTGCGGGAGCGAGCTGCGCGCGCACACTCAAGAAGATCAACCCGAATATCGCGGTGACGTTAGTCGAGGCCAACAAGACCTTCACCGCTCTGCCCATGAGCAACAGCGTGGTCGCGGGATTGCGGAAGATTGGCCAGCAGCAGTTTGAATATCGCGCTATCACCGCGGCCGGAATTGACGTCGTGATTGCGGCCGCGAAGGCGGTCGATCCGCAGGCGCGGCAGGTCGTATTGGTGGACGGAAAGTCACTTTCCTACGACCGACTCGTTCTCGCGCCCGGCATCGACCTACGCTGGGACGCGATCCCCGGTTACGATCGCGCTGCGGCAGAGAAAATGCCACATGCATGGAACGACGGCGCACAGGCCGATCTGCTGCGCCGCCAGCTCACCGAGATGCCCGATGGCAGTACGGTGGTGATGTCCGTGCCGGTAGCGCCCGCCCGCTGTCCCCCGGCGCCATATGAGCGCGCTAGCCTCATCGCACATTATCTCAAGACCACAAAGCCACGCTCGAAATTGATCGTGCTCGATGCGAAGGAAAATTTTTCCATGCAACGTTTGTTTCAAAACGCATGGAAGAAGCTTTATACAGGTCTGCTCGAATGGGTGCCGTTGTCGTCGGGTGGTCAAATCGTGTCGGTCGATGTCGCGAGCAGGACGATCAAAACGGATTTCGACAGTTATCGCGCGAATGTCGCCAATATTATTCCGCCACAAAGGGCGGGTGGCGTCACCGCGCTGGCCGGTGTTGCCGACCGTACCGGATGGTGCCCGATCGATCCGATTACATTTGAATCCAAGCAACAAGCCAACATCCACGTCATCGGCGACGCCGCGATTGCGGGCGCCCTGCCGAAATCAGCCTCCACCGCGAACTCCGCGGGCAAATTATGTGCCGCGGCGATCGTGCAATTGCTTGCCGGCGCGAAGCCGCGCGCGCCGGAGCTGGCGAGTGCCTGCTACAGCCTGCTGGCCCCTGGCTATGCGATTTCGATCACAGCGAAATATCACCCGGTCGGTGACCAGTTCATTGAGATCGAGGGTTCCGGTGAAACCAGTCCACTCGAGGCGCCGCAATCACGGCGCGAGGAAGAGGCAAAGCTCGCGGACGATTGGTTCACGCAAATCACCGGCGAGGTGTTCGGTTGAACGTGCGGCGCTGCTCCCTTCTTGTCTTGCTTTGCGCAGCCACCGGCACAGTGGCGAGCGGGCAGGAGCCGCTTCGTCCCTACGTAATTGTGGGCGACGCGATCCCCGCCTCGTTAACCGGCACGCGCGGCGATCCGGAGCGCGGCCGCGCAATCGTCGTCGCGCGCCAGAACACCTGCCTGCTTTGCCATTCCGGCCCGTTCCCCGAGGAGCGGTTCCAGGGTAATCTTTCACCTAGCCTCAAGGGCACTGGCGCACGCTGGAACGAAGGCCAGCTCCGCCTGCGGCTGGTCGATGCGTCACGTCTCAATGCGGAGACAATCATGCCATCGTACTATCGGGTCGAGGGGCTCAACCGCGTCGCCCCGGCCTGGCGAGGCAAGCCGATCCTCAGCGCTGAGCAGATCGAAGACGTGGTGGCTTATCTGGCGACATTGCGCGATGAGTGACGAGCGATGAGCAAAAGCCCGAAAACGGTAGCGACGCGCCGCCAGTTTCTGGCGGTTGCCGGAAGCGTCGCTAGTACCGTTTTTGTTAGCGTGCGTCACGCCAGCGCGACCCCTGCGTCGATGGCTTCCGCTATTCGTCAAGTCACCGGCGAGGCGGTGGTGCAACCTGGGAAGGTGCAGCTCGACGTGCCTCCCCTTGTGGAGAACGGCAACACCGTCTCGCTCACGGTTTCGGTCACGAGTCCGATGACTGCGGCCGACTTCGTCAAGAGCATCCATATCTTCAACGAGAAAAATCCGCAGCCGAACGTCGTGGCGTTTCACCTCGGTCCGCGCGCCGGTCGCGCGCAGGTGTCGACGCGCATCCGGCTCGCGGACACCCAAACCGTCATCGCTATCGCGCGCATGAGCGACGGCTCGTTCTGGTCAGCCAAGGCCGATGTCGTAGTCACGCTCGCCGCCTGCGTGGAGGATCTCTGATGGCGAGCGCCCTTATCAACGTGCCGAAGAAGGCCAACCGCGGCGACGTGATCGAGATCAAGACGCTGATCTCGCACATCATGGAAACCGGATTCCGGCACAGCACCACTGGCGTTCCGATACCTCGCGACATCATTACCTCGTTCGTGTGCACCTACAACAACGAGGAAATATTCCGAGCAGTGCTCTATCCAGCCATCGCTGCCAATCCATTCTTTATCTTCACCACAATCGCGACCGAAAGCGGCACGATTGAATTTACGTGGCGGGGCGACAATGGATTTTCGGCGACCGAGTCGGCCAGCATCATCGTCGAATGAGCCCCAATCTGAAGCGCACGCAATGGCTCGCAGCGGCTGCCGTGCTGCTCGGTATCGCAGCGATTGCGGAGATTTCAGCATACGCCGAGATTTTACTTGGGGAACGCCGCTCCGGCTACGCGGACCTTGCTCCCGACACCAAGGCGATGCAGGACGACGATACGGCCAATCCTGGCATGCTGTGGGTGCAGGATGGCGAAGCGCTGTGGAACGCCAAGAGCGGCGCGGCAAACCGCGCGTGCGCCGACTGCCACGACGATGCTCGCGCGACCATGACGGGAGTTGCCGCACGCTACCCAGCCTTCGACACCAAGCTGGGCCGCCCGGTCGATCTGGAGCAGCGGATCAATCTGTGCAGGGTGGAGCGCCAGCAGGCGTCCGCCTTCGCCTATGAGAGCAAGGAGTTGCTTTCGCTATCGGCTTTCATCGGCAAGCAATCGCGCGGCGAACCGATCGCGCCGCTGGCCGACGAGCGGCTGCGGCCTTTTCTCGAGGCCGGCCGTGAGCAATTTAACCGTCGCCAGGGCCAGCTCAACCTGTCATGCGGCCAGTGCCACGATGACAATTGGGGCAAGCGGCTGGCTGGTAGCCTCATTCCGCAAGCGCATCCGACCGGCTACCCGCTCTATCGGCTAGAATGGCAAGCCGTCGGCTCGTTGCAGCGACGTTTGCGCAACTGCATCGTCGGAATGCGCGCGGAGCCATATGAATATGGCGCGCCAGAGTATGTTTCGTTGGAACTTTATTTGGTGTGGCGCGCACGAGGTCTTCCGATCGAAACCCCAGCGGTGCGGCCGTGACCAATCATAATTGGCAATTGCCGTCTTTAGACACGCCAAACTCGTGACCTAAAAACTAATTATGACATTCCAGCGATCGATGTCCGCCACGGCAGCGTCCAGCCGTTGAGGGTTACGACGGGCTGATAGGCGGGCCCGTGATTGAGCAGATTGTTTTGCCGCATTCACTAGCACATTAGATATTTCTCATCCGTACAAAATACCTGACGTAGGCTTCTCAGATAACCATCTAATTTGTTTGGGTGATTGTGGTGGGCGCACAAGGACTCGAACCTTGGACCCGCTGATTAAGAGTCACGTCGTCTGGGTCCAATATCAATTAGTTAAATGTAAACGCCGTCAAACCACGCTATTTCAGAACAATGGGTTACGAGCGAGCAAACGGAGTGGATCGGTCATTGACCTCCAACCAGACCGTTATGAGCGGTACGCGCTCCCCGGAAGACTCGGAAAACCTGACGATCAGCGTCACGTTCGACGACGTTTGTCCTTGTTTGGTTGCTGCCTATCGTTGGTCAATCGTTGGTCAAGAATGGCAGCTTCTTCGAAGCAGTTTCCATCATGATTTTCTTGCGGTGGCTGGAGTTACCTTTATCGTTTTCGGCTCCGTGACGCCCTTCAGCTCCTGTAGTACGAACGGCTACGGTCCTAACTGGGTGTCATTGCCACTTTCATTGCAAGCGCCGGTGACCGACTTGGGATGCATTACATCGAATACGCGGACGCCCAGCTCTTTTGGCATCGGCGCGAGCCACGGCGAGGCATGTAAGATGGTGCGCGCGTCGGAAATCCCCTGTTGCCAGCGCGCCTCCATTGTGGATCGGCTGAACTCATAGTCTTTTAACGCGCCCTGGGGTTCGTTTGGTCGGTAAATAAGCTGCACGATATCCATCTCAGTGACGCAACCGTGCTCATAGAGCCGCCTGGCCTGTTCCGTGCTCGCGAGGTCTGGCGGGAGTAGTTTGTGCAGCTCATTGATCGCATGGCGCACCTCGTG
>DASSLE010000471.1:0-9592 GCA_035689725.1 Pseudolabrys sp. | reverse complement strand
GCTGGTCAGGACCGGCGAAAACACGTTCTGCTTCATCGGCGAGTGGGCGAGCTTCCAGAAGATCGTCGACGCCCGGCCCCTCATGGGCGGCATACTCGACGCGTTCCGCGAGCATCTCGAAGACCAAGGCGGCGGGCTCGGACTCACCGACCCGGTATCCGGAGAGGTAGTAGTCAAGCTTCCGGCCACCAAGCCGGCGGCGAAGAAAACGCGCGCCAAAAAAACGACCAAACGCAAAAAGCGCCGCTAGCGCCGGCTGCGATTGCGGCCATCCGCGATGCCGAGATGGGTTCATTCGCGACCTAGCTGGTCAAGGTCGACGCTCGTGTGCGGTTGAATTGTCCGCTTTGTGCCAAAAGCAGACATCAGCCAACTTTCGCTTTGATCTATTGAATGCACCAAATTGGAGACTGGCCAATGATGTATTCAGCTCGGTCGCGTCAGTACCTTGATCGCGCGCGACAGGTGACGTCTCCCTTCAGCGAACCGGCGAAGGTGGAAACAGCGAGCTCCGCAAATGGACTAAACTCGGACGCTTTCGGAGTGTCAGGGACAATACTGTTAGAAGCCATATTTAGAGGTGGGCCACGATGGATTTTTGGTCAGCCGTAAAAAGCGTCTTCGGAAAATATGCGACTTTCCGAGGGCGCGCGTGTCGTTCTGAATATTGGTATTTCTATCTTTTTGATATGATCGTGCTTCTGATAGCAGGAATTGTCGACTTGGCAATTTTTGGCTCCGACGTAAGTGTAGTTGGTTCAATATGGGCACTTGCAACTTTAATACCAGTTATTGCTGTCGGCGTGCGTCGTCTTCACGACATTGATCGCACTGGGTGGTGGCTTTTGCTGAGTTTCGTCCCATTAATTGGGTGGATCATTCTGCTTGTGTGGTTTTGCACACGGGGAACGACTAGTGCAAATCGATTCGGTAACAATCCGTTGGCATAATCCAGGATCAATTTTCCGTACCATCCGGGCCTCGGACATTCCGACAAGTCCTCCCGATGTCCGCTATTGGAGTAACAGCGGACATTGGTCGGTCCTGGCGCTGAATGCTAGGTCGCGAATGACCAAAAGCGGCCTAGTCAGCATCTGGGGCCGGTTGTTCTTTCTAACGCGGAGGTTCCCTCGGTTCCTTTTAGTCACTATTCGCGGCTGCCGTTGTATTCGTCGCTGCAAAATGGGCCGCCCTGGTAGCGGTCGCCGATTGGATCGGCCGCAAGCTTTTCTTGTGCCGCCATCGCTTGATCGCGGAATTGCTCCGCCTGACCTTGCGGGCGATAGCCGTAACGCTTGGCATTGCTGTTGTCCCACCAGCTATCGGCATTATTGGAAGCGCCGTAGAAAATCTCATAGCGGATGTCGGGGTGCTCGAGCCCAATGCGGATGAGCATCACCAGGTCCTCCGGCTTGAGCCAGATCGCCAGTCGCCGCTTGTCGAGCGGCGTATCGCCGACATTGCCGATGCGCAGACAGGTCACGCGCAGGCCGTGCTTGTCGGCGTAGAGCGCACCGAGCGCTTCGCCAAAGGCCTTGCTGACGCCGTAGCGGCTGTCCGGGCGAACGGTGATATCCACACCGATCTTCTTGTCGCGCGGATAGAAACCGACCGCGTGATTGGACGACGCGAATACCACGCGTTTGACGCCGCGGCGGCGGGCCGCCTCGAATAGATTGTAACAGCCGACAATGTTGGCGTTCAAAATGGTTTCCCACGGGCCTTCGACGGAGAAGCCTCCGAGATGGACGATGCCGTTGACGCCGTCGACGATTTTTTCAACCTGGCTGTATTCCGCGAGATCGGCGGCGATGAATTCCTCGTCGGCGCCAAGGTCGGCGGGCTTGCGGATGTCACTCAGGCGGATGCAGGGATAGACGCCTTTGAGTAATTTCCGTAGTCGCGAGCCAACATTGCCGGCCGCGCCGGTGATCAGGATATGCATGTTGTCTTTCTCGTATATAGTACGACGAATAACATAAAACCGGGAGGGGTACTGACATGAAGACCTTTGCCAGCTTTCTCGTCGTCATTCTGGCTGTGGCAATCACGTTTATGGTCGGCCCGGCCGTCGCCCAGCAGAAAGTGGTCCTCAAAGCCTCCGACGTTCATGCCGCCGGCTATCCCACCGTTGTCGCCGTTGAAAATCTCGGCAAGAAGCTCTCGGCGGCAACCAACAACCGACTCTCGGTCGCCATGTACCCCGCCATGCAACTCGGTGGCGAGAAAGAAGCGATCGAGCAGGCGCAGGTCGGCGCCATTGCATTCGCGCGCGTCAGCGTCGGCGCGCTCGGCCCGGTAGTCGACGATCTCAACGTGTTCAACCTGCCTTATGTATTCCGCAATACCGCGCATATGCAGCATGTGATCGATGGCCCAATTGGCCAAGAATTGCTCGACAAGGTCACCAACAGCGGAAAGGGGCTTGTCGGTTTGTGCTGGATGGATGCCGGCGCCCGCAACTTTTACGACACCAAGAAGCCAATCAAGTCCATTGCCGACCTCAAGGGCATGAAGATCCGTGTCATCGGCAACCCCATATTTATAGATATGGCGAACGCGATGGGTGGCAATGGCGTCGCGATGGGTTACGACCAGGTGTTCAGCGCGCTGCAAACTGGTGTGGTCGACGGCGCGGAGAATAATCCGCCGAGCTTCGTGTTCGACAACCACTATCAGGTCGCCAAATTCTACACGATAGACGAGCACCTAATTGTTCCGGAAATGCTGGTGTTCTCAAAGAAGACCTGGGATGCGATGTCGAAGGAGGACCAGGCGCTGCTGGTAAAATTCTCCAAGGAAGCGCAACAGGAAGAGCGCAAGCTTTGGGAAGTCTACGAGCAGCAAGCAATGGAAAAGGCCAGGGCCGCGGGCATCCAGATTATCCAGGTTTCGGATGCCGACAAGAAAGCCTTCCAGGACGCGGTCAAACCGGTGTGGGAGAAATACGGCCCCAAATACGCCGCGACTTTGAAGCGCATCCAAGAGGTGAAACAATGAAGAGGACCGCACGCGCACCGTCATCCTGAGGTGGCTGCGCGTGGCGCGCCCCTCGAAGGATGATCGGCCCGGGCCGCCGCCCTTCGAGGCTCCGCGCTTGTAGCGCCGAGCACCTCAGGGTGACCGTGGAACGGCGGAACCGTGCGATGAACACAATGGCTGCTCACTTCCGCAAAGCGATGGACGCGCTCTATCTCATTTGTGTGGTGATCGCCGGTACGGCGCTGGTGCTGATCTCCGCCGTTATCCCCTGGGGCGTCTACACACGTTACGTTCTCAACAGCGCCGCATCATGGCCCGAACCAACGGCGGTTCTGCTCACGATCTGGCTGACCTTTTTCGGCGCGGCGGCCTGCTACCGGCTGCGTTTTCACATGAACGTCTCGTTCTTCGTGATGCTGATGTCGGCGTTCTGGCAGCGCTTCTTCGATGTGCTAGCCGAGGGCGCCATGGTGGCGATGTCTATCTTCATGACGGTGTGGGGTACGAAGCTCGTCGTCGCCACGTGGGACAATTCCATAGCGGACTTTCCGGAATTGTCGGTCGGCGTAACTTATCTGCCGATCCCGCTTGGCGGCGGGATCCTCTTTCTGTTTGTCGTCGAGCGAATCCTTTGCGGACCACCGCCAGCGCCGGCGAGCCATCACTGATCGGAAAAGCTCTGGGAAAACCGCAATGGACATCGCTGTTCTGTTGTTCACGATGTTCTTCTGCTTTTTCATCGGCGTGCCGATTGCTTATTCGCTCGCCCTCGCCGCAATCGCCGGCTGTCTATGGATCGGAATTCCGCTCGAAGCCGTGATGTTGAAAATCTCCGACGGCGTGAGCAAAGTTGCGATGTTGACGATTCCGTTTTTCGTCCTGGCCGGCGCGATCATGGCGGAAGGCGGCATGGCGCGGCGCATGGTCGCCTTCGCCGACGTGTTGGTGGGCTTCACCCGTGTCCGCGGGGGACTATCGGTCGTCAACGTACTCGCCACCACGTTTTTGAGCGGTATTTCCGGTTCGGCCGTCGCCGACACGTCGGCGATCGGCTCCGTCATGATCCCGCAGATGGAAAAGAGCGGCTTTCCGCGCGTATTCGCCACCAATGTGACGATCACGGCATCGGTGCAGGCACTGCTGGTGCCTCCCAGCCACAACGCGGTGATCTATTCGCTTGCGACCGGCGGCACGATCTCGATCATCAGCCTGTTCATGGCTGGCGTGGTGCCGGGTCTGTTGCTCGGATTTTCGATCATGGTGCTGTGCCTGGTGATCGCCTATCGCGACGGACACCCGAAGGGCACCGCGGTTCCGGTGCGCGACGCAGTCAAGATCACTATCGAGGCCGCCTGGGGCCTGATCACACTCGTCATCATCCTCGGCGGCATTCTCGGCGGCGTGTTTACGGCAATCGAGGCCGGCGCAGTGGCTTGCCTGTGGGCCTTCTTTGTCACCATGTTCATTTATCGCGATTACAAGTGGCGCGATCTGCCGGCGCTGGTTCACCGCACTTTGCGAACCGTCGCCATGGTAATGACGCTGATCGCCTGCGCTTCGAGCGTCGGTTACGTGATGGCGCTGACGCAAATGCCGGCGAAGATCACGGCGTTTTTTTTGACAATCTCGAGCAACAAATACGTTATCCTTTTCCTGATCAATATATTGCTGCTCGTTCTCGGCACCCTGGTGGATATGGCGCCGTCGATCCTGATCTGCACGCCGATCCTGCTTCCGGTGATGATCAATTTTGGCGTCGATCCGGTGCATTTCGGCATGATCATGATGCTCAATCTCGGCATCGGACTTTGCCACCCGCCGGTTGGTGCGATCCTGTTCGTCGGCTGCGCGGTTGGAAAAGTCACGATCGAACAAGTCATGCGCACGATCTGGCCATTTTACGCGATCATGTTTTTTGTGCTGATGCTAGTCACCTACATTCCGGCGCTCTCGCTGTGGCTACCGTCGGCGGTCATTAAATAAACCATCGGCAACCATTTCCGCTGATCCCGAGCGCCGGGACAGGCTCTCTGAAAGCGGGCAAGGCACCCAATATCGAACTACCCTTGGGACTGTTGATGCACCCTGACAAGGTGATTGAATAAAACGGTTTATGTCCGCTATTAGCACAAAGCGGACAATCCAACCGTAGCCGCGAATGTCCGCTTACGGACAATAGTGGACCGTGCCGGATAGCGGTCGGCCGATAGCACGGTGACACGATAAGACCGCCAAACGCTATGCGCTCTGAGCGACTCGGGAAATGTTGGTTGGGTTTCGTGAGCGAGGAGAGAGACAAAATTGAGTGAGGAATATAAGCGTTGGGAAGCACGTTATAGTGCGCCGGATTACATCTTTGGCAAGGCGCCGAACTATTTTCTTGCCAAATGCAAGCCGCTGCTGCCGGCGTCGGGCCGGGTATTGGCCGTTGCCGACGGAGAGGGGCGTAACAGCGTCTGGCTTGCAGAGCAGGGGCTCGACGTGCATGCGATCGATTTCTCACCGACGGCGCAGGACAAGGCGCGTGCGCTCGCGCGGGAGCGTGGCGTGAATGTTATTTTCGAGCTTGCCGACGTCCACAACTGGGCATATCCGGAGGCCGCTTACGACGTGGTATGCGAAATCTTCACGCAGTTCTCAGCGCCTGCTGAGCGAGCGCTAAAGTGGGCTGGTATGCGCAAAGCGCTTAAGCCGGGTGGCCTTCTTATCATCCAGGGTTATACCCCGAAGCAGCTCGCCTATGGGACAGGGGGACCGAAACAGCTCGACCAACTTTACACAAGGCCCATGCTGGAAAAGGCGTTTGCCGGCTTCCAGGATATGATCTTCATAGAAGAAGAGTTGGAGATGCACGAAGGCGCGTCGCATAGTGGCATGTCGGCGGTGATCGGATTGACCTGTCAAAAACCCAGATGAGATTTCAATCGGGGCGGGAACTCGCCCTAAAGAACGAGACAGATCTGACGCATTGGATCAGGGTGGCACGTCACGACGCGTGAGTGCGTGTAACCGTTCTGTCGTTGCACCATTTTGCTTGCGGTACTGACCGGCGCGGCCGTCGAGCCGTTCGACGAAAGGATAACCCACAATTCGTCCCAGGTGTGATCTGCGACACAGCCGGGCCGGGCTGGGATTGCAAGGCTCCCCCTCACGAGCTGCCGAGCCGTCACCGTACCCACAGTCCCCAGACACTCGGTAATGTCGTGGAGGGACCGCTGCCAGTGCCCCACACACGCAGCGATCCCTCTGCTTTGCACGTGTCGCTATGGATCGTTCGCGACCTAGCCGGTAAAGGCCGACGCTCGTACTTGTCCGCTCTTATACTCCAATAGCGGACAAAGGCGGGTGCGGTTGGAATGTCCGCTAAGTGCCAATAGCGGACATGGACGAAATTCTTGTGCTGGAAAAAAAGAAAAACTAGCTCGCGGCGATCTCTCCAAGCGCATTGCGCATGCTTATTTTACGAAACGTTTATTTCGGAAAAGCCGCGTATGGGGCTGGATCCGTTAGCTGTGAAGGGGACGCATTCGATCTAGCAAGTCGTACCCCCCTAATTTTTGACACACAAACGCGATCTGGATGTCTAGGGGATGGTCCTAATCGGCGAGTGATATTGATCCCGGCTCAAGCGGGCGGGCGACGAAGGCAAAAAGGTTCGCGGATGATACACAAGACTTCACTCATTCTACTCGGCGCGACGGCTGGCGCAGCGATGACGCTGTTCGCTATCCAACCGCACATGATCTTTGCCGCCACGAGCGCCAACGCGGCGGTAGAGGATACTTACCGGCAGCTCAATCTGTTCGGCGATGTCTTCGAGCGCGTACGAGCCGACTACGTCGAGAAGCCGGACGACAGCAGACTGATCGAGTCCGCGATCAACGGTATGCTGGCCGGGCTCGATCCGCACTCGAGCTACATGGATCCGAAGAGCTTCAAGGACATGCAGGTGGAGACCAGCGGCGAGTTCGGCGGTCTTGGCGTCGAAATCACCGTAGAAGACGGCCTGATCAAGGTGGTGACGCCGATCGACGAAACGCCCGCCGCGAAGGCCGGTATTCTGGCCAACGACCTCATCGTCAAAGTCGATGATGACCCAGTGCAGGGCATGACCCTCAACCAGGCGGTAGAGAAGATGCGCGGACCGGCCAACACCAAGGTCAAGCTCACCATTATGCGCAAGGGCCAGGACCAGCCGATCGAAGTATCTCTGACGCGTGAGGTCATCCGAGTGCGCTCGGTGCGCTCGAAGCTGGACGGCGACGACGTCGGCTATATCCGCATGACGCAGTTCAGCGAACAAACCACCGACGGACTGAAGAAGGCAATTGCTGACATCACGGGAAAGGTGAGCAACGACAAGCTCAAGGGCTATATCCTGGACCTGCGCAACAATCCGGGTGGTCTGCTCGATCAGGCCATCTCAGTGTCGAGCGCATTCATCCGAAGGGGCGAGATCGTTTCCACACGCGGTCGTAATCTCGAAGAAACTCAGCGCTTCACTGCAAAGGGCGGGGATCTCATTAAAGGCAAACCGCTGATCGTATTGATCAACGGCGGTTCAGCTTCGGCGTCGGAAATCGTCGCTGGCGCCCTACAGGATCAGAAACGAGCGACAATTCTGGGCACCCGCTCGTTTGGCAAGGGGTCGGTGCAAACCATTATCCCGCTCGGCTCCGATATTGGCGCGCTGCGGTTAACGACGGCGCGCTACTACACGCCGTCCGGCCGTTCCATACAGGCCAAGGGCATCGTGCCCGACATCGAAGTGCTGCAGGACCTACCGGACGACATCAAGGCAAATACTGACACCAGCACCAAAGGGGAGGCCTCGCTGCGTGGCCATCTCAAGGGCGACGCCGGCAAGGAGCAGACCGGATCGCAGTCCTACATCCCGCCGGACGAGAAGAACGACAAGGCGTTGCGCATGGCGGAAGAACTGCTACGGGGCACCCAGGTGAATTCGGCCTTCCCGCCGAATGTTAAGGACCTTTCGAGTCAGAACTGAGCGTCGCGGCGTCGTGATGTCCGCTTTGGGTCATAAGCGGACAAACCCGGCATCTATTCGATCACCTCGTCGGCGAACAATAGGAAAGATTCCGGGACTGTCAGCCCGAGCGTCTTGGCGGTCTTTAGGTTGACTACCAGGTGAAATTTGGTCGGCAGTTGCACCGGAAGTTCTCCTGGTTTTGCGCCGCGCAAAATGCGGTCGACGTAAGACGCAGCCTCCCGCACTGTTTCCAACTGATCAATGCCATAGGAAACCAAGCCGCCACTCGCGACATAGAAACGAAACGAATAGATCGCTGGTAGACCCAGCCGGCCAGCCGTTGCAATGATCACATCGCGTTTTGTCGCAGTGAGCGGGCTCGGTGTTACGATGAGCCCACCGGTTGGCTCCCGCGCGAACTCCGTGAGCACTCGCTCGATGTCAGCAGCGTCACGCACCCCCGCTCCAGTTACTGTCATTCCTAACGACGTAGAAGCGGCTTCGGCCACACGAATGAACGCTACATTCGCGGCAATTTCCGGAACGTGGACGACCGCGACCCGACGCACCTGTGGCGCGATCTGCTTGAGCACTCCCAGCCACTTTCCCCCGACCGCGGGTTCAAAATTATGAAACCCTGTTACATTTCCACCAGGATGCGCGAGGCTAGCGACGTAGCCGCTTCCGACTGAATCGGACACCCATGTGAATACAATCGGGATGGTGCGGGTCTCACGCAGTAGAGCCGAAACCGCCGGATTGGTGGAGACGAAGATCACATCTGGCGCGAGCGCAACCAGTTCGGCGGCTGCGACACGAGTGCGTTCGGTGCTTTCGCCGGCGAATCGGTAGTCAATCCGAAGGTTCCGGCCCTCGGTCCATCCAAATTCGTGAAGGCGTTGTTTGAAAACACTAAGATAAGTCTGCCAAACTTCGTCGTTCTCAGCGAACCCCATCAGCACGCCGATCCGCCGTGTGCGGTCCTGTTGTTGCGCATGCGCGCCAAGCGGCCATGCCGCTGTCGCGCCGCCCAAAAGCCCGATGAATTCCCGACGCCTCATCTCCGCCCCCGGCTCAGGAGTATCTTACTGGTCCGAATTTGCTGTCTGGAAGGGGGGTACTGATGGGGATGGAGATTGCTGGTCAATGTCCGCTTTGGTCATTCGCGACCTAGCTGGTCAAGGCGGACGCTCGTACTTGTCCGCTGTTCAGCTCTTGCGCGGAACGTAGATACTGGGCGGCGCTTCACGACTAGCCACCCAGTTGATCACGCTTCTCGGCAGCGTCCCGCACGGGATGAAAGCGGCATATATTCGACTAATCGAGGCCATCAGCGACGGATCGCTTCAACTTTTCCCCTGAATTTCTGCATCGCAGCGATCCGCCAAGTTCCCTCCACCGCAAGCTTCGGGTTAACTCAATCACGCATGATTCGAAAATATGGAGGAGTGCATGGCCAAGTTGATGTCGAAGTCGGATCTCATTAAAAAAATCGCTGAACAGCATTCGAACAATATGACGCGGAAGGACGTCAAAGCCGTTATCGAATCGCTTGCTACGATTGGTTACAAGGAGCTCAATAAATCAGGAGCCTTCCTTGTGCCCGGATTTGCCAAATTC
>DASSLE010000470.1:0-3163 GCA_035689725.1 Pseudolabrys sp. | reverse complement strand
CCTTGGGGCAGGAGGCCGGCAGCGATGGTGGCTTTGTGCTAGGCGCGGGATTTGCGGCTTTCGCGGCGGTGATGATCGTATTCTGCCGCGAGGAAAACCGGGCAAGCGGCAATTTATCCGCAACAACTGCGATCGCCGCGATCCTCACATTCGCGCTCGGTGGATTCGCTGTCATTGGGGACATGCGCGTGGCCGCAGCTGCGGCCGTGGCAATGGCGGGCATTCTTGCGGCGCGGGAAGACATCCACAGTTGGGTCGCGCGGATCACCTGGCCTGAGTTGCGGTCAGCGCTGGTGCTGCTGGCGATGACGTTCATTGTTCTGCCCGTAGTGCCCGACGACCCGATAGGGCCATTTGGAGGGGCCAACCCGCGCGAAATCTGGTTGATTGCCATCGTGCTCGCCGGCGTTTCGTTTCTCGGTTACGTCGGCGTACGTGCGCTCGGTGTTCGGCAGGGGATTCTCGTATCCGGTGCTGCCGGCGGTCTCGCATCCTCAACTGCCGTCGCCATCACCAATGCGCGGCATGCGGCTGCCGGTGAGGCGACACCGGCTCTGCTCGCCGGCGGCGTGGCGTTGGCGACCGCTGTTTCATTCCTGCGCGTGATCGCAATTGTCGCGGTGCTTCAATCAACGCTGCTGTGGCTGATTGCGCCACCGCTCCTGGCGGCAACTGCGGTCGCGGCCGCGCTAAGCCTGTTGATTCTTCAAGGCCCGCGCCGGACGCAACAAACTCCAGCAGGGAAATGCCTTTCGTAATCCGTTTGCCTTCTGGTCGGTCGTCGGATTTGCCATTTTTCTCGGAATTATCGTCGTCGCCGGTCGTCTGATCAGCGAGCGAATAGGCGCGATGGGTGCAATTCTCGGCGCTGCCGCCATGGGGCTTGCCGATGTCGACGCCATTACGGTTTCGATCGCGAGGCTTGCGCCGCAGACCTTGTCCGAGCAGAGCGCGGTAGTCGCGATTTTGGCGGCGGTTGCGACCAACATGCTCAGCAAACTGATGATCGGCGCCGCCATCGGAAACAGCCGCTTTGCGCTCTATCTCGCGGGAATATCGGCGGCCTGCTTTGCTGCTGCGGCCTTAGCGCTCTGGCTTACTCTCCGACTGGTCACGGCCTAGGGCGCGATTGACTTTTTCTCGATAACGCCGCAAGCAAAAAGGCCGGCATTTGGGGCCTCTGTCACGGCATGTTCAAGCGTATCCTGATCGCCAATCGCGGCGAAATTGCCTGCCGGATCATCAAGACCGCGCGCAAATTGGGGATCGATACGGTTGCCGTCTATTCGGAGGCCGACAAGGATGCTTTGCACGTAGAGTTGGCAGATACTGCCGTCGCCATTGGGCCTCCACCGGCAGCCGAAAGTTACCTGCTTATCGAGAAAATCGTCGCCGCTTGCAAGCAAAGCGGCGCCGAAGCTGTGCACCCTGGCTATGGCTTTTTGTCTGAGCGCGAGGCTTTCCCAAAGGCTCTTGCCGCTGCCGGCATCGTTTTCATCGGCCCGAATCCAAAAGCGATCGCCGCCATGGGTGACAAGATTGAATCCAAAAAAGCCGCTGCGGCCGCCAAGGTTTCCATTGTGCCGGGCCATCTCGGGGTAATCGAAAACGAGGTCGAAGCGATCGAGATCGCGGAGGAGATTGGGTATCCGGTTATGATCAAGGCGAGCGCGGGTGGAGGCGGCAAGGGCATGCGCATTGCCCACAGCAAGGCCGAGGTTGCAGAGGGATTCGCCCGCGCCCGTTCCGAAGCGAAGTCCTCGTTCGGCGACGAGCGCGTCTTTATCGAGAAATTCATCACCGACCCTCGCCATATCGAAATCCAGGTGCTTGGCGACAAGCACGGCAACGTTGTCTATCTCGGCGAGCGTGAATGCTCTATCCAACGGCGTAATCAAAAAGTAATTGAGGAAGCGCCGTCGCCGCTGCTCGACGCCACCACGCGCAAAAAAATGGGAGAGCAGGCGATCGCGCTGGCCAAGGCCGTCGGTTACGACAGCGCCGGGACGGTCGAATTTGTGGCCGGGCAAGACAAAAGCTTTTATTTCCTTGAAATGAACACGCGGCTTCAAGTCGAACATCCAGTGACCGAGCTCGTCACCGGCATCGATCTGGTCGAACAGATGATTCGTATTGCTGCCGGAGAAAGGCTTTCAATCAAGCAAGGTGACGTGAAACTCACTGGTTGGGCAGTCGAGAGTCGCGTCTACGCTGAGGACCCGTACCGCAATTTTCTTCCCTCGACTGGACGGTTGACTCGTTATCGCCCTCCACAAGAGGGGAGCGCCAACGGCGTCACTGTGCGCAACGATACCGGCGTCTATGAGGGTGGTGAAATCTCACTCTATTACGATCCGATGATTGCCAAGCTTGTGACCCACGCGCCGACCCGCGCCGCCGCGATTGCGGCCCAAAGCGATGCACTCGATTCTTTCGTGATCGATGGCATCCGCCACAACATTCCGTTTCTCGCTGCATTGATGACGCATCCACGCTGGCAGGCCGGCAAGCTCTCCACCAGCTTCATCACTGAGGAATTTCCTGCTGGCTTTCATGCTCATGCTCCTGAAGGTGAGTTGGCGGAGGTGCTGGCGGCTGTTGCCGCTGCAATCGATCACGTTCTGGGTGAACGCAAGCGGCGTATCACGGGACAACTCAGCGGTAGCAGCGTTACGCGTGAAAGCCAACGTGCGGTCTGGCTTGGCGAGCGTGAGGTCAAGCTTGAAGTCAGACGCGAGAATGACGTCATCAAGGTGCGCTTCCACCGGAGTAAGACCGGCAGCCGAAAATTGCGCTCCAAGTGGAAGCCGGGCGATATGATTTGGAGCGGTACGATCAACGATCATCCGGTTACGGTTCAAATTCGGGCCGTTGCAAATGGCTTTGCGCTGACCCATCGGGGCGTTGAAACCAAGGCGTTTGTCTTTACCGAACGGGAAGCCGACTATGCCCAGTTGATGCCCGTAAAGAAGATTGCCGATACGGGAAAGCAGGTCCTGTGCCCCATGCCCGGCCTCGTTGTTTCGATCGCGGTTAAGGAAGGCCAGGAGGTCAAGGCCGGTGAGACAGTCGCAGTTGTGGAAGCCATGAAAATGGAGAACGTGCTGCGCGCCGAGATCGACGGCACGGTGAAGAAGATCAATGCCAAGCCCGGCGACAGTCT
>DASSLE010000469.1:0-6058 GCA_035689725.1 Pseudolabrys sp. | reverse complement strand
GGCGTGACTGAGCGGCTTAGGCAAGGGCGGCCGGCTCGAGGCCGGCCGCCGGTCCCAAGGTTTTTGGCCTCGCGCTACTCCTGCAGCAGGCGCTTGAGGAGCTCGATCTCGTCCGCCGTCGCTGTATCGTTTCCGACCAGCGTCTCGATCTTGCGCACGGCGTGCAGCACCGTGGTGTGGTCGCGTCCGCCGAACCGCCTGCCGATTTCGGGCAGCGAGCGCAGGGTCAGCGTCTTCGCCAGGTACATTGCGACCTGCCGGGGACGCACCACGTTGGCGGTCCGGCGCGAGGACAAGAGGTCGGAGCGGCTGACATTATACTGCCGTGCCACCACGCGCTGGATGTCCTCGATCTTGATCCGCTTCGGCTCCGAGGGGCGGATCAGGTCGCGCACCTCGCGCTCGGCCATCTCCATCGTTACCGGCTGTCCGGTGAGCTTGTTGTGGGCGAGGAGGCGGTTGATCGCGCCTTCGAGATCGCGGCCGTTGTGGGTGACGGATTTGGCGATATAGCTGAGCACCGGCAGCGGCACGTCGAAGGCAGGGTGGTACGTGCGCGCCGTCATCACCCGGGCTTTGAGGATTTCAAAACGCAATTCTTCGCCGAGCGGGCCCATTTCGACGACCAACCCGCCGGCCAGCCGCGAGCGTACGCGATCGTCGAGGCTTTCCAGGTCCGATGGCGGGCGATCCGAGGCGATAACTACCTGACGACCGGCATCTATCAAGGCATTGAGAGTATGACAGAATTCGGCCTGGGTCGACTTGCCTTGCAGGAATTGCAAGTCGTCGACGACCAGCACGCCGATACCGCGCAGAGCCTCCTTGAAAGCAAGAGCCGTCTGGGTACGCAGGGCTGAGACAAAGCCGTACATGAATTTTTCTGCGGTGAGGTAGAGAACTTTGCGCTCACCTGCGGCATTTCCGGCCCACGTGACGGCCTGCAATAGATGCGTCTTGCCGAGGCCGACGCCCGAGTGGATGTAAAGCGGATTGAACATCACGGCGTCGCCGCGCTTGGCGCCCGCTACTTGTTTCGCTGCTGCATGCGCGAGCGTGTTGGAACGGCCGACGACGAATGTGTCGAAGCTCAGGCGCGGGTCGAGTGGGGAGCCGCCGAGTGCCTCATGCACGCTCGGGTCGCCGACGAACAGCGGCCGGCCATTGCCATTGCCGTTCGTATAACGGGCCCCATTGTCGGCCATAACGGTGTCCGGTTTGGCCTTGGGCAACATCGCGGATTTTAAGACTGCCGAGCGTACGATCAGCTCGACGCGGGTCACTTTCCCCTCCTGCGCCTGCCAGCAGGCAAGGACACGCTCCGCATAGTGCGATTGGATCCAGCTCTTGAGGAAGCGGGTCGGCACGGACAAACGCACCGAGCCTTCCTCGATTGCTTCCAGATCCATGCGCGCGAACCAGCTTGAATAAACGTCGTCACCGACTTCTGCGCGCAAGCGCTCTTTGACCCGTGACCAGCTCTCCTGCTCCCCGTTCGACATTTTGTTCTGCTCGATCCGATAAAATGGTTGGACGGACTCGGTTGCCCGGCTTGGCGGCGGTACCGCCAACGCGCCGGAAACGGGACGCAACAACACTCGCCTGATGATGTCGTCTGTGGATGCGAGCTACGCCAGAATTAATGAGGTTAGGCGGAGCGGCATCGACGAAAAGTCGAGAAGCGTTGCGCCTTCAGCCCACGGGTGGCGGAGTGGCGCCTCGGATTCCAATCGCGAAAACGGACGCCGTCCGGGACATATGACGGCCGAAATGAACAAAGTACGAAAGCGGGACTGATTGACCGGCGATGTGGGCCACAGCAACGCATGAAACTGCACTGGATGACGCCCATCCAATGCCACCAGCGTTAGTCACTGATTCTATCCCTGCGCCTGTCATGATATCACCCCTCGAATGACTTACGGGCTTTCGCCCTGTGGTTTTGTTTCTTGCCTGATCTTGGCATCTCCCGGTGCGAGCGCGTCTCTGATTGCGTCGCGCCGAACTCACTAAGCTTGATTTCAATACTGGACCGCCTCAGCGTTTTGAAGTGGCTAAATTTGACACGATCGGCAAACCAAAGCCGTTCTCATCCGCCGATGAGCATGACGTGAAACCTTGTTTCTGAGCGCGCGCGAAGAACTCCCGGCGCCTTTTCAAGATACACAAGCGATGTGCGCTCGCAATGAGTTTTACGC
Organism: Pseudolabrys sp.; assembly: GCA_035689725.1. Taxonomy (GTDB): domain Bacteria; phylum Pseudomonadota; class Alphaproteobacteria; order Rhizobiales; family Xanthobacteraceae; genus Pseudolabrys. The sequence continues at coordinate 3,860 of DASSLE010000469.1, read as the reverse complement.
ATGTGGCGGTAAGAGAAAATCCAACCTTTGTCGCCGAAACGATGATGGTGCGCGGATATTTTATCCAACGTGTTGGAGTCGCGCGGAATTTCGACGTTGAAATTGCGTGATGGTCCTTCAAGGGCGACAAAAAATTTTAAAAAATACCGGTCGCCAAAAATGCCTATCACATATGCATTTTTAGGGTCCTAGCTTCGCTTTCCTGTTAAGTCTTTATCTTCGCGAAAAAAAATCTGAGCGAATTTTCAGGTAACTCCCATTTCGAAAATCCCACCAAAATCTATTTTGGCGCGGGCAGAGCGGCGATTTGATCGAGCAAATCCTTGGCGAGCAAATTTCTCTGACGCTGCGATGACGTTTTGACTACGGCGACACTTCGACGTCCGTTTCTGGTCAGAAGCGGCTCGATTGAATGCCTTTTACAGGTATTTGAAGTGAATTATATTTGCGCGTTCGCGCGTGCAAGCAATCGTGCCTACTTATTTACTTACCGAGCTTGGCGATGCGGTGGGCGAGCCGCGACACTTTCCGGCTGGCATTGTTCTTGTGCACGACGCCGCGCTGTGCCGCACGCATGATGACAGGCTCGGCTGCTTTGAACGCCGCCAAAGCCGCGTTACGGTCGCCGCTTTGGATCGCTTCTTCAACTTTGCGTACCGAATTTCGCAGCAGCGAACGCCGCGTCTTGTTCACTTCGGTCCGACGCGCGATGACGCGCGTTGCTTTGCGGGCGGACTTCGTATTGGCCATCAGTCTCTCATTCGCAGCTGGTGCCTCCGGCGGGTCTCCGCGAAAGCGACTAGGATTTACAAGAAGTTACGGCGGCGAATAACTTCGCCGCCATGGCTGAGGCTTATAGTGACGCCCCACGCGGGCGTCAACGCCAGTAAACGCCCGCCTCAGGCCACGCGTTTGGCTCTCACCGCATCGTGCCCGGCGATGACGGAGGCGCGGTAAGCGGTCGGGAATGGTGCCAGCGGCGGCCTCACTCGCGCCAGGCCGGCGTCGCTATGTATATGAGCCAGCAGTGCCTTCACGCCTGACACTAGTGGCTTTCCATCGAAGAGCTTGCGGATCGCGACTGCCGCATCAAGCGCGCCGGTGTCGCCTTGACCCCAGGCTCGAGCACAAAGATCGGCGTTGAGATTGGCGGTCGCCGAGATGCAGCCCGCGAAACCGCCGCGACGCGCCTCAAGCAAGGCCGCTTCCGTTGATGGGAACACGGCGAAGTCCTTGGAGATCGCCGCCGCCGAGCGGGCGTAGGCCATATCGCCCGAAGAATCCTTAAGCCCCACAATGCGGGACGAGAAAGAATCGAGTAGCCGACGGATCAACGTCACATGCCAGGGCAGGCCAGACATCGCGGGGAAATGATAAAGATAGATCGGAATTGGCTTTCGCTCCGTCGCCTTCACCAACGTATCGATGTAGGCGACCAGGCCGTCATCCGGCACGCCCTTGTAGTAGAAGGGCGGCAGCACCAGCGCGCCTCCGAAGCCGAGCTCGGCGGCGTGCCGGGTGAGCGCAGCTGCATCCGATACGGCGGCGGCACCAGTCCCGACCATCAGGCGGTGCAACGGCAGGCCGTTAGCCTTGTAGGCGTCCATGACATCTTTGCGTTCATCGACTGAGAAAGACGTAGCTTCCCCGGTGGTGCCGAGCACATTGAGCCCGTCGCAGCCAGTATCGAGCAGGTAGCGCGCCAGATTGACCGCGCGCTTGAGATCGGGTGCACCGCTCTCGTCGATCGGCGTGGCAATGGCGGCGATTACGCCGGCAAGGGGCTTACTCAAGGTCCTTCTCCGTTTCGGCCTAACTAACCGCTGACATTATAGGCCGCAAGCGCAGCCATGTTCACCAGCTGGTTGTCTTTGGCGCCGAGTTGCACGATCTGCACCGGCCGATCGAGCCCGACCAGGAGCGGACCGATTACCGTGGCGCCACCCAATTCCTGGAGCATCTTCGTTGAGATCGAGGCCGAATGAAATGCCGGCATAACCAGAACATTCGCCGGGCCCGACAGGCGGCAGAACGGATAGGCCGCCACCAGCTCCGGATTGAGCGCAACGTCGGCGGCCATTTCACCGTCATATTCGAAATCGACCCGCTTGCCGTCGAGAATCTTCACCGCCTCGATGACGCGGGCTGAGCGTTCACCCGGGGGATGGCCGAAGGTGGAGAAGGCGAGCAGAGCCAGCCGCGGCTCATAGCCGAGGCGGCGCGCCACTCCGGCGGCCTCGATGGCGATTTCGGCAATCTCGTGCGCTTCTGGCATCTCTGTCACGGCGGTGTCGGCCACCAGAACGGTGCGCCCGCGCGCCACGACGACCGACACACCAATCACCCGGTGCCCGGGCTTTGGATCGATCACGTGACGGATGTCCTCGAGCGCGACCGAGAAATTGCGCGTGACGCCGGTCACCATCGCGTCGGCGTCACCGAGCGCGACCATACAGGCGGCGAAATGGTTGCGGTCCTGATTCACCAGACGCTGGCAGTCTCGTACCAGATAGCCACGCCGCTGCAGTCGCTCATACAAGAAGTTGATGTAGGCTGCGTTACGTGTTGAAAGCCGTGCATTGACGATCTCGATGCCTTCGGAAAGCTCAATGCCGCTCTCTTGCGCGGATTGGCGCACGCGATCCTCTCGTCCGACCAGGAGCGCGGTGCCGAGCCCCTGATGCACAAAGCTCGCCGCCGCGCGGATCACCTGCTCTTCTTCGCCTTCGGCAAATACAACGCGCTTGGGCTGCCGCCGCAGCCGGGCGAACACTTGCACCAGTGTTCCCGCGATTGGATCGCGCCTTGCATTCAATTGGTGGCGGTAGGCATCCGTGTCGACGATCGGCTTGCGGGCGACGCCGGTGTCCATAGCGGCTTTCGCTACCGCCGGCGGCACCGTCGAAATTAGCCGCGGGTCGAACGGCACCGGAATGATATAGCCGGATCCGAATTTCGGCCGCGCCCCGTAGAGGGCGGCAACTTCGTCGGGCACGTCCTCGCGTGCGAGCTCGGCGAGCGCACGCGCGGCGGCGATCTTCATTTCCATATTGATGGTGGAGGCGCGTACGTCGAGGGCGCCGCGGAAGATGAACGGGAAGCCGAGAATGTTATTGACCTGGTTGGGATAGTCGGAGCGCCCCGTCGCCATGATGGCGTCGTCGCGCACCTCGGCCACTTGCTCGGCGGTGATCTCCGGATCCGGATTGGCAAGGGCGAAGATGATCGGCTTGGCTGCCATCGACTTGACCATGGCCGGCGTGAAAGCGCCTTTGACCGAAAGCCCGAAGGCGACGTCGGCGCCCTCGAACGCCTCAGCAAGCGTGCGCTTGGAGGTCTTGATGGCGTAGGCCGACTTCCACTGGTTCATGCCCTCCTTGCGGCCCTGGTAGATCACACCCTTGGTATCGCAAAGGGTCAGGTTCTCCGGCTTGAAACCGATGGCCTTGAGCAGCTCCAGGCAGGCGATGCCGGCGGCGCCCGCGCCGTTACAGACCAGCTTAGTTGTCGCGATCTCGCGTCCGGTCAGATCGAGCGCATTGAGCAGGCCGGCAGCGGCGATGATGGCGGTACCGTGCTGGTCGTCATGAAACACCGGGATGTCGAGCAGCTCGCGCAACTTCTGCTCGATGATGAAGCACTCGGGAGCCTTGATGTCTTCGAGATTGATCCCGCCCCAGCCGGCGCCGAGGTAGCGAACGCAATTGATGAACTGATCCGGGTCCTCGGTGGAGACTTCCAGATCGATGGAGTCGATGTCGGCGAAGCGCTTGAAAAGGACAGCCTTGCCTTCCATCACGGGTTTTGCCGCCAGCGCGCCGCGGTTGCCGAGGCCTAAAATGGCGGTGCCGTTGGTGATG
>DASSLE010000468.1:0-6278 GCA_035689725.1 Pseudolabrys sp. | reverse complement strand
GAGCGGGGGCTCGGAACCATGGCGAAAGAGTGTAACCCACTCTGACCGGCCGCAATACTCTGAGTCGGAAGAGTAATCGGATTATGTTCGAGCATCAGCACGTTGCCGGTGCCGTCGCAAGTGCAGAACGACTGAGCAAATGCCGGCGTCGCGAAGGCGGTGAGCACAGCCAAGGTGGTTAGAAACTTCTTCATGTCACTTCTCCTGTGGTTGAAACTTAAAATCTTGCAGCCATTAGCGGCCACACACAGGAGGAGACTGCAAAACGCCTGGGTTATTCCCCGCGGTTGAAGGCTGCCGCTTCGTTTTCGATAACGTTTTTATGAAACAAGATTGAGAAGATTGTCCGGGAATAAAAATTCGCCGAGCGTCTTGATCTTGCAGCAAAGACGATGTTCAGCGAATTCGTGCCGAACAATGCGATGGGAGTTCGCAAATCGGGCGGACGTCGATGACATCTTTGTGATGTTGCTTCGCGCAGGAATAAATCGTCGTCATGGTCAGTCTGGTCTCCGTAAACGCAAACTCGTTATGGGAGAACTTGACGATGACAGCGCGCGATGAAGGCTTGAGCCGCCGCAAGGTACTCGAATGCATGACCTGGGCGGGCACCGGCGTGCTTTGGACCGTTGCCGGTGGGGTGCCAACCTCACTCGGTATCATCGATGACGCACTGGCGCAGCAGACCAAAGGTTTTACCTTTCTGCAAATCAGCGACAGTCACATGGGCTTCGACAAGCCGGCCAATCCCAATGCCAAAGGTACGCTGGAGGAAGCAATCGCACGTGTGCGGGCGCTGCCGGTGAAGCCCTCCTTTATGATTCACACCGGCGATATTTCGCATTTATCCAAGCCATCCGAATTTGACGATGCCGAGCATATCATTTCGCAGGCGCGGCTCGATGTGCATTACGTGCCGGGCGAACACGATCTGCTCGATGAAGAACAGGGCAAGCTCTACCGCGACCGTTACGGACGCGGCAGCAAGGGCGCCGGCTGGTACAGCTTCGACGCTGATGGCGTGCACTTTGTCGGCCTGGTCAACGTGGTTGATTTGAAAGCCGGCGGCCTTGGCAATCTCGGTGACGAGCAGCTCGAATGGCTGGAAGATGACGTGAAAGGCCGTGCGGCCTCACAGCCGATTGTCGTGTTTGCGCATATTCCGCTCTGGACGGTCTATCCGGACTGGGGTTGGGGCACGCAAGACGGCGCGCGTGCGCTCGGCTATCTCAAGAAATTTGGCTCCGTCACCGTACTCAACGGCCACATCCATCAGGTCATGCAGAAGGTCGAGGGCAACGTCACCTTCCACACCGCGCGTTCCACCGCATTCCCGCAGCCGGCTCCTGGTTCGGCACCGTCGCCCGGCCCAATGAAAGTGCCGGAAAACAAGCTGCGCAGCATGCTTGGCATCGCCAGCGTGACGTTCAAGCAGAACGAGCAACGTCTCGCCATTATTGACACGCCGCTACAGGGTTGAGTGCGAACATGTCCAAGAGAAATTCGCTAATGAACGTTGTTGTTGCAGGCGTCGCGGCCTTCCTCCTCCTGGTCGCGACGCCGGTCTTGGCGGCCGATGCGGCAGCAGTCAAGATCGGAAACTTCACCTTCGGGCCGCAGGAGCTGAAGGTGAAAGTGGGGACCACGGTCACTTGGGCCAACGAGGACGACATGCCGCACACGGTTGTGTCACCCAACAACTTCCGATCCAAGGTGCTCGATACCGCCGGCACGTACTCATTCACGTTCACGACACCGGGTACCTACAAGTACTTTTGTTCTCTGCATCCGCACATGACCGGCACAATCGTCGTGGAAACGGCGACCGGAAGCGTCGTGCCGCCGTGACATATCAAATTCAGAACACAGAGAATCCACGCCGAGACCCGCGATGGCGGCCTTGTATTAAGGCAGTGGAACGAACGCCGCCAACCAGCGCGACGACCTATTGTCTCAATAAAAATCTCGCAGATGCAATTCGGACGCTCATTCAGTTCGATTCATACAGACCCGAATTGCACTACATGCGCGGTCCCGGGCCCAAGTGGCATGCCAAACACGATCTCGCGTTCGCATCGTTTGACGTTGCCATCGGTGGCTCTCGGAATGACAACGAATGTTGCGCGTCTCGCCAGCGCTTGCCCAGTTCTATGTTAGCCAGTTCATACAGGGGAATACCCACGCCCTCTACAAAGAACGTAGACGTGCGCGGCGCCAACAACGAGGCGAGGCGTAATGCCAGCCTTACCGTCAAACGAGCGGAGAGTAGGTTGCTGCAGACTTTCAAGAATTGGCCCAATACAACGTTCGCTGTGATCTGCACCGCCGCGGTCTTGTCTGTTGTATTTCCGCTGAGCATCGCAACCTCGTTAATTGCATCTTCGTCTTCATCGGGGAATGCAGAACCCCCTGGGAACGGGTGTGTTGCCGTGTCTAAGGGCGAATACCAAGGCGCCTATAGGAAAAAGCTGCTGCTTACGAGGTTTGGCGCATATGAGAGAACGGGCCGGTTAGGATGGTATGATTACTGGTACTGTCACTGACAGCGTCATGTCTGCTCGCCAAAGCACTGACGAGATGATTGGTTGAATCTGACCAATTTCGCAGTTGGCACACCAAACAGAGAGCAGAGAACTGTCTCGGCTGAGCCCTGCCGCCTCCCGCCGCCGCTGGGGCATTAAACGAGCTTTATTCCCGGGCGCTCTTCGCAATCTTGTTATCCAGAAGTGAAGCATCGGCTTCCAACTACCGGGAATAGCGCGGCCCGTTTTGTAGTCTTCTTCCCACACAGGTCCCAACCACAGGAGAAGCAACATGACGAAGTTTCTTAGCACCTTGGACGAAGAAAACCTCCTCACTTACCAAGTACCCGATGAGGCACTGGAAACTGCAGGAGGGAATGAAATTGCAGGGAACTACACACTCGCGGCCTGTACCGGCCTGTCTGTTTGCCCAGGCTGATCAGTCCGACTGACCAACTCCAAGGATTGGAGGCACCCATGTCAAACAGCTTCCTGAACTGGACCAGCCGAGTCGCTATCGCAGGACGGATCGCGGAATGTCGTCGCCCCCAAAACTGGAATGAGTTGACGATACCAGGCGATTACCACCTGCCCTTTGGCAAGGCCGAGGCCCAGGCAAAAGCCGCGAGGTGGCTCTGGCAGAGTTGCATCATCTGATCGAAAAGTAGGAGCGCGCCCCCAAACAGGGGGCGCGATTCTTTTTTGCTACGACCGCATCCACTCGGTTGTAACCTGCGTTGCGTTTTCAATTTAGTTGCCAAGCACTCGCTCAGCGATCGCGTTCATTCGATCGTAGGGCAGCATATTATGTGAAAAGATTTTGGACGGTGCAAAGCTTGGCGACCTGCCGGTCCAAGCGGCTTGAGTTGTCGGCGTGACAAACGATGCGACGGTGTGATTGCACACCGTACGGACGCCAATGACGTTTTTGTGATTTTACTTCGCGCGGGAATAGATCGCCGTCACGATCGGTCTGATCTCTGTAAACGCTCATCGAACCAAACGCGAGGTGCAAAAATGCCGCTGTTATTCTATTTGCCCCTCATCATTTGGATGGGCCTGTTTGAGGTCGCGCAGGACGAAATGCGGGTCCCCGTCAAAGTCAATGTGTTACGGAAGACTCGACGATGACAGAAATCGAAAATGGCTTGAGCCGCCGCAAGGTACTCGACATTCGGATTGGTCGAATTGTCGAAGCCCATATGGCGCTGATTTGCGGAAAGGTAATCACTTGGTTTATCGGCTGCCGAGTTTGACCACCGCAAGCGGTAATGCTCCTCAAGCCGTGAAGGCTGCAAGATGACGATGAGAGTTCACATCTTGGCAATTGCTGCAGGGATTTTGCTTCCGATTTCTGGACCAAGCTTTGCAACGCACCAGTCACGCCACCCGTCGAGCACACATTCCCGGGGTGCGGTAAAGGAAAACCGTGGTGTCGTAGCTTACCCGTACGATTCATCGCGGGTCCCAGCGTTCGATTATCGCAGTGGGACTTCAGACCATCCGTTTGGTCCGGGGTACAACTTTCCTTATCCCGATCGCCCCTATGGCGATCCCGGTCACTGGTAGCGCTGCGGAACGCAAGAAGACCCCCGCTCGGAGGGTGGTGCACAAGGCGGCAAGGGCGGCGGTGGCGAGAAGCAGTAACGCCCGCTCCATCTGCTCCGATCTGACAAGAGCGAGGCCGCCGTAGCGGCCTCTTTTATTTTGCGCTCAAGGTGCATCACCGCTGCATTTTGACCCAAAGCGGACATCGGGCCTGACCAGCATTTGAAGCCGGTTGTGTGCCATTTCTCACTCGCTGCCCGGTCGGCAAGGCGCACGTTGAGAATTATGCAGTGAGGTTAGGATGTCCGCGTAGATCACTGCTTCTTCCGTTCGCCTGGATGAGCATCAAGCCGTTGGTTTTTTTCTTGCTCAATCTTCGCCGAATGGTACTGGAGACGGATTGCTTTTAGATCGACCGAAGGCTTGGGAATTTTAAGATCCATCTCATCGAGTGTCTCGACGAGAATTTGTGAAATCGCTAGGTCACGAAACCACTTATGGTTTGACGGAATAACGTACCAGGGTGCATGCGTCCTGCTCGTCTCGCACATGGCATCTTCGAATGCTTCGATATAGGCTGGCCAGTAGTCGCGTTCGGTATAATCTGAATTACTGATCTTCCAATTCCGATGCGGATCATCGAGGCGCGTTTTAAATCGAGCGAGCTGCTCTTCCGGACTAATATGAAGATAGAACTTAATGACGTGTGTGCCGGCCTGAATAAGCAGCTTTTCGAACTCGCAAATGCGACCATAGCGTTCTGACCAAACCGACTTCGGCACGACATCGTGCACCCGTACGGAGAGTACATCCTCGTAGTGGGAGCGGTTGAAAATCATGATCTCGCCCTTTGCCGGAGTATGATTGTGGACGCGCCAAAGGAAGTCGTGGGCGAGCTCGTCATGTGTGGGCTGTTTGAAGCAGGTTACATTGACCCCTTGCGGATTCGTACCGCGGATGACATGGCGGATGACGCCGTCTTTTCCTGCCGCATCGAGGCCCTGCAATACAATGAGAAGCGACCGCTTGCCTTCCGCGTATAGCCTCAACTGCAGTTGGGCGAGACTTGCAGTATGAAGCGCCAGTTCGGCCGCAGCGCTTTCAGGGCTCTCGTGCGTGCCTTTGTACGATGGATCAATGTTGCCAAGTTTAAACTTGACATGGGGCTCCACGATGAACTTCTTCCGAAAATCCATGATGGCTCTCGTCTTTGTTAGGAGTTTGCCGGCTTCCAGATAGAATCTAGTTGCTGCCATAGTACTCGACGCGGTCGGATAAGGCGCGCAATGACAGAGATCAATAAGGCGCGGCAAGTTGCGAGTACAGCTGCCCACGGCGTCTCGTCGCTAAGTTACCGAACAACCGTTTGAGGAGCCGACCAAGTATGAGCTGGTGATCAATCTCAAAACGGCCAAGACGCTCGGCCTCACAGTTCCGCCGTCGCTGCTCTCACGCGCCGACGAGGTGATCGAATGAATGGCCGCATGTCAAAGCAGACCTTCCAACTGTAGCTGCGAATGTCCGCTATTGGAGTAACACCGGACAGGTACGAGCGGCGGCCTTGACCGGCTAGGTCGCGAATGACCCAGCGGACATTGATAGCTGCAAAGTGACCTAAGAGCCCCCTTTCAGCCCGCTCGTTTGACGCGATACGATGCCCTGTCCTGAGCCTCGGAGGGGAAGGCTACATAGTTTTGACTATATTACCTCTGCCCCCAAAGGAGCACGGCCAATGAAAGGCGATCCCAAAGTCATTGATTACCTAAACAAGGCACTGCGGCATGAACTCACCGCCGTGAACCAATACTGGCTGCATTATCGGCTGTTGGACAATTGGGGATACAAGGCGCTCGCCAAGCAATGGCGCAAGGAATCAATCGAGGAGATGCAACATGCGGACAAGCTCATCGAGCGCACTATCTTCCTTGACGGTTTTCCCAACATGCAGACTCTCGAATCCCTTCATATCGGCCAGAATGTGAAGGAAGTACTTGAGCGTGACTTAAAGGCCGAGATGGATGCACGTGCGCTCTACGAAGAGGCCGCCACTCATTGCCACTCAGCTAGGGATTATGTGACGCGCGAGCTGTTCGAACTGCTGATGGCGGACGAAGAGCACCACATCGATTTCCTCGAAACCCAGCTCGACCTCGTTGCCAAGCTTGGCCTTGAGCTTTACGCCCAGCACCATATTGGCGAGATGGGTGA
>DASSLE010000467.1:0-4029 GCA_035689725.1 Pseudolabrys sp. | reverse complement strand
TCATTCGGCAATGATTTCAGTTTGCGCAGGTGAAATTCCCTGTTCCTGCGCCAGAATTCCCTGTTCTGCCGAAATAATTCCCTGTTCTGTTGCGTAGGGAATTTCGCTGGAAGCCTTTGAATTTGCTTGCGTGTCAGCTTTAAAAATCTTACGGAGAGGGCGGAATTGACGAAATTCCCTGTTCTTTTCCCTGTTAGCAGGGAATTTGGGTGTGGAGACCGGTTCGTATGTGACTGCGTCCGCCACCACGCAGTCACACCTTTGGAGAGATTTTCCCGGCGACTGGCGAATAGTCCCCGAATTGGCGGGGCTCGCGAGCACTCCGTCTCCGCGATGGCGCCATGCCGGGTTGGTGAGGGCATTTCAGCGCCTTTGTCTCCGGCCTCGAAATTCCGTTTCCCGGAAACGGAGACTGCTGCGGGCAGAGACTGGTTCGAATCTGACGTTTACTGAGGGGTCAAGCCTAGCATCTGGTGCTGGCGAGACCATTCGGCGGGCAGACCCTCGATCGCCGCCTTGACGAGATCGGGCGCGAGGAAGGCGAGCGAGATCGTCATGTTGATCTTTCGGACGCTGCATCCCTCTCGCTTTGCTATGCCCTCTACGTTTGCTGCTGAATCGGACACGAGTTGTTCGAGCCAACGGCATCCCCGCGCGATCGATGCGACCAGGGTTGCGCGGGTTTCGGAACGTATCGGACGGGCATTTGGGGCATCACGCGGCAATAGAATTTCACGGCGCCGCGTTGAGGGCGTCTCATGCCATGGGACGTAAAGGATGCCGTCACCGGTTGGCTGCCGACGATTGGATTTCTGAACTTGGGTGAGTCGGATGACCAGTCGCTCTGATTGGACCCAGCAACATGTAGGGCGCGCTGTCGCATTCAGACGATAATTGCTTAAGTGTGGACAAGGGCGCTGCACGACGGCGTCTGGATCTAGTCTGCGCTTTCATTGGCGCGCGGCCCCGAAACCACTGATGCGATAATCGACATGAACCCGCAGGCAGAACGATCAACTCAGGAAGTGCTAGCCGGCTTCGTCGAGCGCGTCACCTACCACAACGCCGAAAACGGCTTCTGCGTTCTCCGAGCAAAAGCGCGCGGGCATCGTGAAATGGTGACCGTGGTCGGCCGTGCCGCAATCATTGCCGCCGGCGAGTGGATCACCGCTTCGGGCGAATGGGTCAACGATCGTACGCATGGCCAGCAGTTCAAAGCGCGGTTCTTGCGCACCTCACCCCCAACTTCGGCCGACGGCATCGAGAAGTATCTCTCGTCCGGCATGATCCGGGGCGTCGGTCCAGTTTACGCTAAGAAGCTCGTGCGCGCCTTTGGCGAGAAAGTGTTCGACGTCATCGAAGCGACGCCGGAGCGGCTGCGCGAAGTCGACGGTATCGGACCCGTTCGCGCTGCCAGCATTCTCACTGCTTGGGCTGAGCAAAAGGCGGTGCGGGAAATCATGGTCTTCCTGCACAGCCACGGGGTCGGCACGGCGCGGGCGGTGCGGATTTTCAAGACCTATGGCGCCGACGCCATCCAGGTCATGACCGAGAACCCGTATCGGCTGGCGCGGGACATCCGCGGCATCGGTTTCAAGACCGCCGACGCAATCGCGATGAAGCTCGGCATCGAGAAGACCGCGATGGTCCGTGTGCGCGCCGGAATTTCCTATGCCCTGACCGAGGCCATGGATGAAGGCCATTGCGGCTTGCCAACGGAACAGCTGATGCCGCTGGCCGAGAAGCTGCTCGAGGTCCCGCAGGAGCTCATCCGCACCGCGCTCGATCTCGAGCTGCGGGAGGGCACTGTGGTCGCTGACTCGGTCGGTGAAACGCCGTGTGTATTTCTGGCCGGCCTGCATCGCGCGGAGCGCACCATCGCCGAACGGCTGATGCGGCTGGCGAACGGCACGCTGCCTTGGCCCTGGATCGATCCGGAAAAGGCCTTGCCATGGGTCGAGAAGCATATCGGTCTCGCCCTTGCCGAAAGCCAGGTCGCCGCGATCCGGCTCGCACTGAAGTCCAAGGTTCTGGTCATCACCGGCGGTCCCGGCGTCGGCAAGACCACTATCGTCAGGGGAATCCTGCGCATCCTGGCGGCGAAGGGCACCGACATTCTCCTGTGCGCACCGACCGGCCGTGCCGCCAAGCGCATGACCGAGGCGACCGGCTTCGAGGCGAAGACCATCCACCGGTTGCTCGAGGTCGATCCCAAGAGCGGCGGCTTCAAGCGCGGCGACGACCACCCGCTCGACTGCGATCTGTTGGTCATCGACGAGACCTCCATGGTCGACGTCATGCTGATGCAGGCGCTCTTGAAGGCGGTACCCGACAATGCCGCACTTTTGATTGTTGGCGACATCGACCAGCTTCCTTCGGTCGGGCCCGGCCAAGTGCTGGCCGACATTATTTCCTCCACCGCCGTGCCGGTGGTGCGCCTCACCGAAGTGTTTCGGCAGGCCGCGCAGAGCCGCATCATCACCAGCGCCCATCGCATCAACCAGGGCTCGATCCCCGATCTGAGCCCGCCCGGCACGGATAGCGACTTCTACTTCGTGTCGGCGGACGATCCGGAGACCGCCGTCGGCCGCATTATTGAACTGGTGAAGACGCGGATCCCCAAACGCTTCGGCCTCGATCCGATTCGTGACATCCAGGTGCTGTGTCCGATGAACCGCGGCGGCGTGGGCGCACGTTCGTTGAACATCGAGCTGCAGGCGGCGCTCAATCCAGCCGGCGATCGCAAGGTCGAGCGTTTCGGCTGGACATTCGCCCCCGGTGATAAAGTGATGCAAATCGAGAACGACTACGACAAGGAGGTTTACAACGGCGATATTGGCTACATCGACGACGTGGACAACAATGCGGGTGAGATCGTTGCGAGCTTCGACGGCCGGTCCATCACTTACGGATTCGGGGAACTCGACATGCTGGTGCCTGCTTACGCGGCGACCATTCACAAAAGCCAGGGCTCAGAATATCCAGCCGTGATCATTCCGGTGCTCACTCAGCATTACGCCATGCTGCAGCGGAATCTTCTCTACACCGGCGTCACACGCGGCAAGCGGCTGGTGATTCTGGTTGGACAGAAGAAGGCCGTTGCCATCGCGGTGCGCAACGTCTCGGGCCGCCGGCGGTGGTCGAAGGTGGCGGAATGGCTGCAATCTGGTCGAGATCGCTGACGACGTAATCGAACGTTCCGATGGCGGGACAGGTGGCGGTGTTACTTTGGGCTTTGGAAACTACAGCACAGGAGGATCGGGAAGTTAAGGAAATACTGGACAAGCAGTCCCCGGCGTTGGAAAATTTGCATCAGTGTTTAAGTTGGTATTTGGACACACTCAATCACGCGAGCAAATACCCTTATGGGTATGAAGCTCTGACGTTCCAAATAACTAAGGATAGGAAGAGATTGCGCGGCTACGAGGGCCTGCAGACATTTTTGCCGCAAAAAGAATGGATGCAGATCTCGCGCGCATTCGCTCTAAATCGCATAATATTTATGTTGTACGTCGAGAAGACGGACTTAGAGCGCCGAAGTTTTAAAATTGAAAAAAAATCAATTGCGAGAATCCGAACGCTCCTTGAGAAACGAAAGCTGAAGCTACGCTGCGATCTCGACAGTGGCAAGGAAGGGTTAGTATCCTGGGAGCCTTTGCACGTGCTGCTGGCTCAATAGATGGATACCAAGGAGCTACCAGCGGCCTGTCGTGTGTTGTCCCTATTGAAAATTAAATCCGTACGTATTGATGGTGCAGCCCACCAAGGACAGGCCGCACTTCGATACGCCCGGCGCGCTGAACGAGCTGTCGAACCGGCGCATCCTTGCCTAATGAGAGATGCGTTCGGAGTGCGTGCAATTCTGGAGATGGAGCGTGAGCCCGGGCGTGCGCCGTTGCCCTGAGGGAACCCCGCCTGGTGGAACCTTCAATCGGGTAACGGCAAAAATATCATCGGCAACTGTTCGAGACTAATGTCGAATCCTGCGGCACCTGGGTGACCACCTCCGCCATAGAGTTTGGCGAATTC
>DASSLE010000466.1:0-2214 GCA_035689725.1 Pseudolabrys sp. | reverse complement strand
GGTGTTGCTCAGGATGTAGGTGAAGACGAGTCATCTGATCAATGTCCGCTTTGGGTCGACCACCTCAGTTGGAGGCAACTTCCAGCAGCTTTGGAGTCACGAAGCGCTCCAGCCGACCGGATTGCCGATGCAGGTTGCGCCAATCGTCGAAGGCGAAATCCATGATGACCAGCCCCGCGGTCGGCAATTTGTCCTGTAGTAGTTTGCGCGCATTGGCGTTGCCGGATGCGACCAGCATCAGCGCCAGCTCGTGCAGCTCCGGATTGTGGCCGATGACCAGGAGTATATGGGCCTCACTCGGAGCCTCCTTGATCAAGGTAACAATCGCACGCGGCGTCGCTTCGTAGAGCTGCTCCACCGTCACCGCCGTAGGGGTCGAACTGAACGCGGTCGCGGTGTATTTCCAAGTCTCCAGGGTACGGGCGGACGGCGATATCAGCACCCGATCGGGGACCAGCCCATTGCTCGCCATATAGGCGCCTATCTTGGCAGAATCCTTGCGTCCGCGCTCGACCAACACGCGCGCACGATCTTCTATGCCCGGTTCGGGGCGTTGGGCCTTGGCATGGCGAAATAGCAAAAGGCGGCGCACGGTCTCTATATTACCTAATAATCCGCAGATGAATTCCGGAACGGTCTACAACGGCAGGCGGAAAAACATATGCAAACGCAATTTGTCAGCGACCGGGGGACACGATCGCGGCGCGCTCCCCACGTGTGTCCGCGCGTTCACACCAATTCAAAATCAATCCGGGCGTCATCGCCCTCTGGCAGCGCCGCGCGCAACTCCGACTTCAATTGTTCCAGTTCGAGTCCCGCTGGAATGTGCAGAATGAACATCAACTGCTGTTTGGCCTTATTGAGTGCGGAATTTTGCAGCCTACAGCCGCGCGAGACCAACAACGATTGCACCGCGCCAAACGCCGGCTCCGGATCCTCATCCTCAGCGAGCCGGATCCGAAGTCGGCAGGCGGCGGTTGAATCCAGCCAGAAGATGAGGACCCAGCTGAAAGCCGTGACGAAGACGGCCATCACCCATGACCCCATGCCGCACGCGAGCCCGATGACCACAACTGTGATGGCTTTCCCGGTGAGTTTCGGATTGTCGAGCGCGGTGCGGAAGCGCAGCAGCGCGCCAATCCCGAAGATGACAAACGCGAGCGTTTGGCTGCTCCCACTCAACTCCGCGACGATCGCACCGACCATGCCGAGGACGACGAGCGTCTTGCGTTCCTCAAGATCTGAAAGCGAATCGAGGCGCGACGAACGACGCGGGTGCCACGCGACCACCCAAGCGCAAGCCACCGCCAGCGATAAACTAAGGAACAGTCGCAGCATGAATTCCGGATGCAGGAACTGCTCAAGGCTGTGCTGCATGGAGAGCCATGAATCGATATGCGGATCCAAGCCGCCGCCAATTTTCTGCTTGGCCATTTCTTCTATGGGGTTGGCGGCGAACGCTGCCGGCGGCAGCATGCACGCGAGCGCGCTGAATGCGGCCATAATGAAGGTGCCAAACGTTAATCCGATATGGCGGCCTGTGCGACGCTGGTGCGATGACATAATGTTCCCCCGTGGTTTCTTATGATGCAACAAATCTGCCTCACGAAGCAATCCAGGCTAGATAACACGAAAAAGGACTGGAGGATGAATGATTTGTTCGCGCGAATGATAAGCGCGCTGTCTCACTGCGTGGCAGCAAAAGATCAGCCCCGCAGCGGAGCAAGAGGATCGCAAGCACTTGTCCTCGCATTCGTTCCCGTTTTCATTCTGGTTGCCGGCGGCGCGCTCCCGGCAGTTGCCAAAGACCCCGACGCATGGGCGGTCAAAGGCAGGCTCTTCGGCAAATACGGTGAGAAATCAACCGACATAAGCGGCATAGCCTGCTCCACGGCGGAAGGCTTTCCCCGATCCTGTCTGGTCATCGATGACAATCTTCAGAGCGCGCAGTTCGTTGTCGTTCGTCCTGGGACGCTTGTCGCCGGTGATTTGGTCCGGCTTATTTCCAATAGCTATAAAGGCAAACCGCTTGAACTAGATGGTGAGGGCGTCGCTTATGCCGACGGGTATTATTATGTGATGGGCTCACACGGTTACCCGCGTGACAGCGAGCACAAGCTCGATCCAATTAGAGATGCGGATAAAATCAGGGCCAGAATTGACGCGAGCAGTCAGATCGTTCGCGTTTCGGCACAGGCGGGTGCACCGGAAATA
>DASSLE010000465.1:0-4235 GCA_035689725.1 Pseudolabrys sp. | reverse complement strand
GCGCACAACGAACGAACGGTCTCGACCTATTGCTACCAGTGCGTCGCTGGACCCGATCTATTGAAAGTGCGGGTCGAGGACGGCACCGCGACTGAAGTGATCCCGAACTTCGACGCGGCGACCATCCATCCGGCTGGCGGCAAGGCATGCGTGAAGGCGTTCGGGCTGGTGCAGAAGGCCTATAACCCGAATCGGATTCTCTATCCGATGAAGCGGACGAATCCAAACAAGGGTCGCGGCGAAGATCCGGGCTTTGTTCGCATCTCTTGGGAAGAGGCGCTATCGCTCGTCGCTGACAAGCTTAATGCAGTGCGCGCGACCGGCCTTACCGATGAAACGGGATACCCACGCGTCGCCGCGAGCTTTGGCGGCGGCGGCACGCCGACCGCCTACATGGGAACGCTTCCCGCGTTTTTGGCGGCGTGGGGCCCGATCGACATGAGTTTTGGCTCAGGGCAGGGCGTGAAGTGCTATCACTCCGAGCATCTTTATGGTGAACTGTGGCACCGCGGCTTCACGGTTTCGCCCGACACGCCACTCTGTGAGTACCTCGTTTCCTTCGGCGCCAATGTTGAGGCCTCCGGTGGGGTGTGCGGCGTCAAGCGCCACGCAGACGCCCGCAAACGCGGCATGAAACGGGTGCAAATTGAACCCCATCTCTCGGTTACGGGAGCGTGCTCGGCGGAATGGATTCCAATCAAGCCAAAAACCGACTCGGCATTTCTATTCGCGATGATTCATGTGTTCTTGCACGAGCATCCGCGTGATCGGCTCGATCTACCCTTTCTCAAACATCGCACCTCCTCGCCGTATCTGGTCGGACCGAATGACTTATTCATGCGCGATTCTTCCACGCGCAAGCCGCTCGTGATGGACGGCGCGACTGGCCGTGCGGTGCCGTTCGATACAGCCGGCATTAATCCAAAACTGGAAGGCTCATTTGTTGTCGACGGTGTCGAGGTGGGCCCTGACAATGAGATAATTTCTCATAATGCGGTTACGGTCAGTCCGGCATTCGCGCGACTCGTGGCCCATGTGAAGGAGTATTTGCCGGAATGGGCGGAGCCGATTTGCGACGTGCCAGCCGCTACCATCCGTCGTATCGCCAACGAGTTTCTCAGCCACGCGCGGGTGGGTGAAACGATCGAGATCGATGGCGTGACGCTGCCGCTGCGTCCGGTTTCGATTTCGCTCGGTAAGACCGTCAATAATGGCTGGGGTGGTTACGAATGCTGCTGGGCGCGGACGCTAATAGGATGTCTGTTCGGCGCACTTGAGGTTCCCGGCAGTACGCTTGGCACAACCGTCAGACTCAATCGACCGGCCGACAATCGCTGGTCAAGCGTCAAGCCGGGACCAGACGGGTTCATGAAATATCCCATGAATCCTACCACTAAAAGCGAATGGATTTCGCGTCCGACGGTGCGCAGCGCCCACCGGACGTTAGTGCCGCTGGTGGCCGATTCAGCCTGGAGCCAGGCGCTCGGCCCGACCCATCTCGCCTGGATGATGCAAAGCGAGAACTTCGACAAACTGCCGGCGGCATCGCCGCCCGACGTTTGGTTTGTCTATCGCACAAATCCGGCGATTTCGTTTTGGGACACCAAAGCCGTTGGAAACGCGATGGCGAAGTTTCCATTTATCGTCTGCTTCGCCTATACGCGCGATGAGACGAACCACATGGCCGACGTGCTGTTGCCGGACTGCACGGACCTTGAGGGGCTGCAGCTGTTGCGCATCGGTGGCACGAAATATGTCGAGCAATTCTGGGACTACCAGGGTTTTGCGCTGCGTGCTCCGGCGGTGCCGCCGCAAGGGGAGGCCAAGGATTTTACCTGGATAGCAACCGAGCTCGCCTACCGCACTGGACTGATCGAAGCCTATAATTCTTCCATCAACCGCGGCGCCGCGGGCGTCAGGCTTTTTGGAAAAAACTACGACTTCTCGCTCGCTCCGGAAAAAAAGCACGACGTCGAGACGATCTGGGACGCGAGTTGCCGCGCCGCCAGCGCGGAAATCACTGATGGCGCCGAATCGCAAGGGTTGACGTGGTTCCATGAGCACGGCTTCCGCGTGAAGCCATTTCCGCGGTTGCAGTGGTACCTCTATCCGAAGCTCGTCGAGGAGGGTTTGCGCTTCGAGCAGCCTTACCAGGAACAGTTGTTTCGCATTGGCAAGGAACTCGGCCGCCGTTTGCACAAGCAGGGCATCAATTGGTGGGACAAGCAGCTCAACGAATACGAGCCGCTGCCGCGGTGGCATGATCTCAACGCCCTGTGGGAAGACGCGCTCGCGAAGCATTTTTCCGTGCGCATCTCGGATTATCCGTTTTGGCTGATCACCGCCCGCAGCATGCAGTACTCCTGGGGCGGCAATGTCGGTATCCAGCTGATCAAGGAAGTGGCGGATAATGTCGCCGGTCACGGCAATGTTGTCATGAATCATGCGGCGGCCGAGCGCCTCGGAATCGCCGACGGCGATCTCGTGGAGGTGCGCTCGCCGCTCAACGAGACCAAGGGAAGAGTCATGGTGTGCGAGGGTATTCGTCCCGACACGCTGCTGATGATCGGCCAGTTCGATCACTGGGCAACGCCCTACGCCAAGGATTTCCATGCCCCCAGCATGAATGCGTTGGTGCCTATGTTGCTCGATCTGACCGACGCGACCGGATCGAGCGCCGACCTCGTCAAGGTTAAAATCACGCGGTTGGAGGTTGCGGCATGACGCGCTGGGCCATGGTGGCCGATCTCGAGCGGTGCGTCGGCTGTCAGACGTGCACGGCGGCCTGCCGGCATGCCAACGCGACCTCGCCGGCGGTGCAATGGCGCAAGGTGCTCGATATCGAAGCCGGCACCTACCCGAACGTCAGCCGCATTTTCGTTCCGGTCGGTTGTCAGCATTGCGCCGATCCGCCCTGCATGCATGTCTGTCCGACGACGGCGACGCGCCAGCGCGCGGACGGCATCGTGACGGTCGACTACGATCTGTGCATCGGCTGCGCCTATTGTGAGGTCGCATGCCCCTATCAGGCGCGTTTCCTCGTTCATGAACCGCATTATGGCTACGACGCGGCCATGCCGAACGAGGTTGAACGTGCCGACCCGGCCCGCTTTGGCGTGGCGCAAAAATGCACGTTCTGCTCGGACCGGGTCGATTTTGGCATCGAGAACGGTCTCGTGCCGGGGGTCGACCCGCGCGCTACGCCGGCGTGCGTGAACTCCTGTATCGCGGATGCCCTGCATTTTGGCGACGTCGATGATCCAAACAGCAATGTCTCGCGGCTGCTGCGCGAGCAGCGCAGCTTCCGCATGCATGCGGAACTCAAGACCGATCCGGGTTTCCACTATGTTTTCGGCAAGGCAAACGGGCAGAACTCGGAGATCAGTCGTCCCGCGATCGACGTCGCATTGGCTGGTAGTCAACTGCGCACGCGCGGCGTCGACCCGATGCAGCAACAGCATTGGGACTGGAAGGCCGCCGGCAATTTCATCTGTGGCGGCATCGGCAGCGGGCTATTCGTGTTCACGGCGGTCGCTAGCCTTCGCTTTGACGAACTTGCTCCGCTCGGCTGGGTTGCGCTCGGATTCATCGCGCTCGGCCTGTTTCTGGTGCTGCTGAAGATCGGGCGGCCGTTGCGGTCCATCTATGTCTTGCGCCAGCCGCAACGCTCCTGGATGGCACGTGAAGCCTGGATAGCGGCTGCTTTCTTCCCGTTAGCGGGACTAGCGCTGTGGTCGCAAGTGCCCGCACTGCTAATCGTCTCCGCCGTTGTCGCTGTGCTGTTCCTCTGCAGTCAGACAATGATCCTGAAGGAATCTAAAGGCATTCCGGCCTGGCGTATTGTGTGGATCTTGCCGTTGATGATCGCGACCGGTGTTGCGGAGGGAAGCGGCCTATTTCTCGCGACTATTGCGCAATTGTCGACGTTGCAGGCGTTGGCACCGGCCTTCGCCATGGTCACCATCGGTTTGGTTTTACTGCGGGGTTGGATCTGGCGCTCCTATCTTGTCGCGCTTGCAGCTGAGGGCGCGCCGACGCGCACGCTTGCGGTATTGCATGAATACAGACCGTGGTTTTTTACGGTTGGCCTCGCTTTGCCTTTGGCATTGATCATCATCGGCTTGGTGGTGATCCCGGCGGCCGGACCGCTGTATGTTGCCGCCGGGCTTTGCGTCACGGCCGCCGGTGCGGTGCTGAAATTCATCCTTGTTACACGCGCCGGCTTCAATCAGGGC
>DASSLE010000464.1:0-4340 GCA_035689725.1 Pseudolabrys sp. | reverse complement strand
TGCGCATCGCGACGCGTTCGATTTCGATGCCATGTCGCATTTGCTGACCGAGGCCTCAGCCAATGTGCCGCTGCCCGAAAGCCGGCGCCGGCGGGTACGCGGCTTGCTATCAACGCTGCGCGCACAACGGTTCTTCGCGCCGACCAGCGACAGCGACAAGGGCATCGATGTCGGCGAACCTTATTCATTCGTGTTCGAATCATGCACTGACGCGGTCGCGGCCTATCGCGAACGGCTACCGAAAATGATTGAGCTGGCCAAGGCGATGGCCATGGCTAGGCTCGAAACCGAAGGCGAATACAGTGAGGCGCGCCACGACGCCTTCTTCGCGGAGTTCGGTGCCAACGGTCTCGATCCAGAATACCTTGTACTGTTCCCGGATTATCTAATTTGCCTGTGTGCGTCCGATCTGGCTGCGACGGACAGCGATCTGCTCCTGCAGGCCTTCGCCGCTGGCATGTCGATTAAGGTGGTGGTGCAAACCGACGATCTGTTCGAGCCGTCGCCGATCAGCAGCGAATTGCAGATTTCGGGCCTGCGCGGCCGGCAGCTTGTCAGCACCGCGATCGGGGCCGGCACGTATTTCGTCCTGCAATCGGGCAGCGCCACACTGTTCAAGCTGCACGAGCGGATCGTGCGCGGGCTGGCCCAACCCGGGCCGGCTTTGTTCAATATTTTCTCGGGTGCCTGCGGCACCGGTAATTTGCCCTATCTGACGGCCGCCGCCGCGGCGGAATCCCGCGTGTTCCCGTCCTTCGTCTACGATCCATCGGCCGGGCCGGATTGGGCATCGCGGTTTTCGCTCGACGGCAATTCACAAATCGAACTCGATTGGCCGCAGCAGCGCCTCGACTACGAGGACGCGGCGCAGCAGTTGATCTCGGAGCAGCTGGCCTTTACGGCGGTCGATTTTGTGGCCTGTGATCCGCGCTGCGCCAAATATTTAGCCAAAGTGCCGCGCACGAAGTGGACGGACGACCTGGTGCCGGTAGTCGAGTTTCTGGCGAACGAGCCGAAAGACCTGACTGAAAAAGTGCCGTGCCTGCTGATGGTCGACCGCGACAACCGCTTGCAGAAAGTCGTGGTCAACGACCGGCTAGTGCGGGAGGCGCGCCGTTGCGCCGAAGGGTGGCGCAGCCTGCAGGAGCTCGGCGGCGTTCACAACTCGCACGCAGCGGCACTTATTGAACGGGAGCGGAAAGTTTGGGCGGAGCAAGCTCAGCCGGTGACCAAGCAAGCTCAGCCGCCGATCGCCGCCGCGCAAAGCCAACCCGGCGCAGCCGCCGCAGTGCCGACCGAAGTGCTGACCGCGCCTGCGGCGGCCGCCGAAGCGACGCCCGAAAAGCCAGCGGATGAGCCTTATATTGAGACAGCCCGGTGCACGAGCTGCAATGAATGCACGCAGATCAACGATAAGATGTTTGGTTATGACACCAACAAACAGGCGTCTATCATCGATCCGGACGCAGGAACTTACCGTCAACTTGTGGAGGCTGCGGAGAGTTGCCAAGTCTCGATCATTCACCCGGGCAAGCCCCGGAATCCAAACGAGCCTGGACTTGAAGAACTAATGAAGCGAGCGGAGGCTTTTTTGTAGAACTGATGAGCTCCGTGCCTATGACATTGTCTGCGCTACATCCGGTTTAAAGCGCTTGCGAAAGCTACCGGTCGCCACCGCTGCGTTGAAACAGCCGACGTGACCCGAATCACCATCGCGACTTAACGAAGCCTCATATGATGAATTTCGAGACGCTTCAGTGAGCTGTTGCTGATCGCCCGGGACGCCGGGATGAGCGAACGCCGCGGTCCATTCGCTGCCGCAGCTTCCTGGCTATAGATCGCGCGGTATCTCTGACTGGCAGGAACCAGTGGACGTTCTGACATATGCGTATGCGCGGGTTAACGTCCCTTGAAATTCGGCACGCGCCGCTCGGACACCGCCTTCACGCCTTCTTTGAAATCGTCAGTCTTGCGTAATCGCGTTTGCTCGCGAAGTTCGTGTTCGGTCGCCATGCGCACGCGTTCGGCAAGATCGCCTCGCATCGTCGCGCGGGTCGCAAGTAATCCGAGCGGCGCGTTCTCCGCGATCTCGGCGGCGAGCGTCATAGCGGCGGTACGCACCTGATCCTGCGGCACAAGCACATCTGCAAGTCCCATCGCGTGCGCTTCAGTCCCGGGAACGCGGCGGCTCGTATAGAACATCCATGCCGCCTTAGTCGGCCCGATCACAGCTGGAAGTGTGACGGTCAATCCAAAGCCCGGATGGAAGCCTAGCCGGGTGAAATTGGCGCAGTAGCGAGCCTCCGGGCAGGTCACGCGGAAATCGGCCACCATCGCCAGGCCCAGCCCGCCGCCAACCGCGGCGCCTTGGATCGCTGCAATGATCGGCTTCTTCGTGCGGAACAGTCGATTGCCCTCAAGATAAAGATGCGCAACACTCGGCGTCGGCTCGCCGGGGCGGCGGCCCTCGCGGTCGAGCGCGCTGGCGTCGCCGAAATTGGCGCCGGCACAGAATGCTTTCCCCTGTGACGCCAGCACCAGCGCGCGGCAATCTGCGTCCTCATCGAGCGCCTCGAAGGCGGAGGCGATTTCCTTGATCAACTCGATATCGAAGAAATTGTTGGGTGGTCGTCTGATCTCGACCAGTGTCACGTAGCCAGATTTCTCAACGCCGATATCCTTGAAGGGGCCCATTACGCTTTTCCCTCGTGTGTTATTCCGCAGCCGCGTGGCGCCCCGTTTGCACATTGCGTTTGACGACTAGTGCATCCACGACGGTCACGCCTTTGCCGCTCGCATGCACGAGAATCGGATTGAGATCAATTTGCGAGATGTCGTCGGCGAAATCGGTGGCAAACTGCGACAGCCGGACCATGAGTTCGGCAAGTGCATCGACATCCGCCGGCGGGGCGCCGCGATAGGGCCCGAACACTTGCGCGCCCTTGAGACGGGCTATCAGAGCATGGGCGGCGGCGTTATCGAGGGGCACGGTCGCGAGTGCAACGTCGCCGACCGCCTCGACCAGAACGCCTCCCAGACCGACCATCAGCAGCGGCCCCCAGGTCGGATCACGGTTGATGCCGAGAATGACCTCGCAACCCGGCGCTGCCATCGGCTGCACTAGGACGCCGTCGATGCGTGCCGTCGGCGAATGGCGTTTGACGGCGGCCAGCACGCGATTATAGGCGTCACGGACAGCATCGCCGCTAAGATTCAAGGCGACAGCCCCGGCTTCCGTCTTGTGTGGGATATCGGCGGACTGGACCTTGAGGGCGACAGGGCGCCCTATCGCTCGCGCGGTTGCAGCGGCCTGATCGGGCGACTGGACCAGATCCCCGGCATTTTCGTCACTGATGCCATAAGCGGACAGCAGCAGCCGAGCCCGGTATTCGCACAGCACCGAATCGGACTTCGCCAACATCGCACGGGCCTTCTCACGGCCCGGCATACTCTGAGTTGTCGTCGTGATGGTCGAGCGCAACAACCGCTCGCGCAAGGCCCGGTAATCGGCCATTGCGCGCATGGTCCGGGCGCAACTAAGAGCGCCGGTGAACAGCGGATAGCCGGCCTCATTGAGGATCTCGACACTGCGGGCGGACGGCAAGGTGTAGGTCCACATGAACACCGGCTTTGTGGAATCAAGAGCGAGATCCTTGAGCTTTTGCAGATCGTTTTCGAGAAAGGCCGAGCGACGAGCGGTCACTGCCACGATGACACCATCGATCAGTGGCGACTCTGCAACCAGCCGCGCGAATTGGGCATAGCCAAGTTTGTGCACACCCTGCGCCGTCGAGTCGACCGGATTTTGAGATGTACCGTAGGAGGGCAGGTGGATGTCGATTGCCGAGCGTGTTTTTTCGTCGAGCATGGGCACATCGAGCCCTGCGGCGCCGCAGGCGTCGGCCATCCACACGCCCGCGCCGCCAGACGACGTACAAATGCCGACGCGGTTTCCGGCCGGCATACGGTTGCTACACGCGAGGAAGCCAGCCGCCAGGTCGATCATCTCGTCGAAGTCACACCCTTCGATCAACCCATAGCGGTCGAAAATGGCGCGGTAAGCAGCTTGGGAACCTGCGAGTGCGGCGGTGTGCGATACGACTGCTCGGCTGCCAGGCTCCGACTGGCCGATCTTAGCGACAATCAACGGTTTACCGGCCTTCAGCGCCTTTTCCGCCGCGCGTTTGAATTTTTCGGGCGTCTTCACGTCTTCGATCAGCAGAAGAAAGACGTCGGTCTTGCCCTCATCGAGCATGTAATCGATGAAGTCTGACACTTCGAGTGCGGCTTCGTTACCAGTAGTGACAATGTGACGGAACGACAGATTGCGCGACCTAGCA
>DASSLE010000463.1:0-8450 GCA_035689725.1 Pseudolabrys sp. | reverse complement strand
GCATTCAAAGGTGGCTATCACGGCGACACCACCGGGGCCATGGCGGTGAGTGATCCTGACGAGGGCATGCACTCGGTGCTCGTCGGCCTGCTACCAAAACACCACATCGTCAGCCTGCCCGAAAACGATGGGATTGCGGCACCACTCGAAGATCTGTTGAAAGAGCGTAGTGAAGGCATTGCAGCAATCATCCTGGAGCCGCTGGTCCAGGGAGCCGGTGGCATGAGATTTCACGATGAGAGCGTGCTTCGATGTCTGCGCGCACTCGCCGACAAGTACGAAGTGCTGCTGATTTTCGACGAAATCTTCACGGGCTTTGGTCGCTCCGGAACAATGTTTGCCTGCGAAAACGCCGGTATCGCGCCAGACATTATCACGCTGTCGAAAGCACTAACGGGCGGCACATTGCCGTTGGCCGCGACGATTGCGACGCGCAATGTGTTTGACGCATTCTGGTCCGACGATCCGAGAATGGCGTTGATGCACGGGCCGACTTATATGGCGAATGCACTTGCTTGTGCGGCTGCAAACGCATCCCTCGATCTGTTCGAGCGCGAGCCGCGTTTGCGACAGGTCTCCAATATTGCTGCCGCGTTGGAGCGAGGCCTCGCGCCTTGCCGCGGCTTGCCGCGCGTTAAAGACGTGCGCGTGAAGGGTGCCATCGGTGTCGTCGAATTGGATCGCATCGACGATCTCAACGCTTTGCGCGCGCGATTTGTCGAGCAAGGCGTGTTCATCCGTCCAATTAGAAATATCATCTATCTCACACCAGCCTTCACCATCTCGACAGACGATCTCAAAACGCTGACCGACGCGGTTGTGGAAACCGTGCAGGACCTGAAAAAATAAGGGGGGATGAATGGTCTATAGTGGACCGGTGATTGATACTCACCGCCACATCTGGCTGCGCAAGGACGTGGCATGGCTGGCAGACCCACCAATCCCGCGCATGTTCGGAGACTATTTCGGCATTCGCCGCGATTATCCGGTTGAAGAATTTATGAACGACGTCAAGCCGCAGGGAGTAACGAAGTCGGTACACATAACAGCGATGTGGGGTCCGAACCGCGCCCTCGACGAGACACGATGGTTGCAATCCGTCGCCGACAAACACGGCTTTCCGCACGGCATCGTTTGCAATGCGGATCTCTCCGATCCTGGGGTCGACGCAGCGTTAAAGGGACAAAGACAATTTCCCAATCTGCGCGGCGTGCACCAAATGCTGTATTGGGACAGCGAAACTGTTCGACAGGCCGCGCCCCGTCCGGATTTCTGCAATTCGCCCGATTTCCGCCGTGGGTTCGCGTTGCTGGAAAAACACGATCTGCATTTCGAGTTGCAGGTTTATGCAGGGCAGGTGGCCTACGCCATTGAACTTATCAAGGCGTTCCGCAATGTCCGCATGGTAACGGTGCACGCAGGGATGCTGACGGCGCTCACGCAGGCAGCAATCGACGAATGGCGCGCGGCGCTCACGACGATGGCCGCATTTCCGAACCTGCACGTGAAAATTTCCGGCCTCGGAATGTACAGTAGCGGAATCTCGCTGCCTCAAGCGCGGCAGGTGATCCGTGATGTCATCCAGATCTTTGGCGCGGAACGCACGATCTATGGCAGCAATTTTCCATTGGAAAAATTGGACGCAAGCTATGCCGACTTTTTTGGCGTCTACCGGACCGTACTATCGGAGTATCCCGAAGCCGAGCTACACTCCGTGCTTCACAACAATGCGGTG
The DNA here is from genome assembly GCA_035689725.1 of Pseudolabrys sp. Classification (GTDB taxonomy): domain Bacteria; phylum Pseudomonadota; class Alphaproteobacteria; order Rhizobiales; family Xanthobacteraceae; genus Pseudolabrys. Next base: position 6,715 of record DASSLE010000463.1, on the reverse strand, counting down.
AAGTTTTATCGCCTTTGAGGTGTCATGGCCCCGCGAAGGCGGCGGGATCAGTAACCGCTGACGGAGTGAAATTATAGAAGCAGGGGTTACCTAGATAATCCGCTTTCGCGGATGATGACAACCGAGGTCAAAACCCTACCACAGTCCCGTGCAGATCGTATTCGTCTGCCCGCTCGATCTTCACTGTCACAATTTCACCGACGCGCAATGGCCGTCGGCTCGACACATAGACAGAGCCGTCGATTTCGGGGGCATCCGCCATCGAGCGGCCTTTGGCGACCGAAGGTCCGACGTTGTCAATAATGACCTTCTGGCGCGTGCCGACCTTGCGCTTCAGTCGGCGGGTAGAAATTTTCTGCTGCGCCTGCATGAAACGATGCCAGCGCTGTTCTTTAATATCGTCTGGCACCGGGGCAGCCATATCATTCGCCGCCGCGCCCTTCACCGGCTCGTATTTGAAGCAACCGACACGATCAAGCGAGGCCTCTTCCAGCCATTCAAGTAGCATGTCGAAATCTGCATCGGTTTCGCCGGGGAAACCGACAATAAAAGTCGAGCGCAACGTCAGATCCTGACACTGCTCGCGCCAGCGTACGATCCGCTCCAATGTCTTTTCTTGCGCTGCCGGACGGCGCATGCGTTTCAAGACTTCGGGTGAGGCGTGCTGAAACGGAATGTCCAGATAAGGCAGGACTTTCCGATCTGCCATCAGCGGAATGACTTCGTCGACGTGCGGATAGGGATAGATGTAATGCAGCCGTATCCAGACGCCGAGCTCGCCCAAGGCGCTTGCCAGATCGATGAACCTCGCGCGCACGTTACGATTTCGCCATTTGCTCGCTGCGTATTTAATGTCGAGGCCGTAGGCGGAGGTATCTTGCGAGATCACCAGCAATTCTTTGACGCCGGCGGTGACGAGTTTCTCCGCCTCGCGCAGGACATCGGCAGCGGGCCGTGAGACCAGATCACCGCGCAGGCGAGGGATGATGCAAAAGCTGCAGCGATTGTTGCAACCTTCGGAAATCTTGAGATACGCGTAGTGCCGCGGCGTGAGCTTGATGCCTTCAGGCGGAACCAGATCGAGAAACGGGTCGTGCTTCGGCGGCAGAGCCTTGTGAACGGCCTCGACCACAGTCTCGTATTGCTGCGGACCGGTGATTGCGAGCACGTCGGGATAGGCCGATGAAATACTTTCAGGCTCGGCGCCCATGCAGCCCGTGACGATGACCTTGCCGTTTTCCTTGAGCGCCTGGCCGATCGCGGCCAGGGATTCTGCCTTGGCGGTGTTGAGAAAGCCGCAAGTGTTGACGATGACGAGGTCCGAGCCCTGGTGCTGGCGCGAAAGCTCATACCCCTCCGCGCGCAACCGCGTGACGATACGCTCGCTGTCGACTAGCGCCTTCGGGCAGCCGAGCGAGACGAAGCTGACCTTAGCCGCGGCGGTATCGGGCTTCGCGATAGGATCACGCATGTGGGCAAGGAGCTAATGGCGATTGTGTCGAATAGCAACCCAAAGACCCACCAGCGCAACCCACAGCCCGTCGATAGATCATTGGCGAAGCAGCTTCGGCGGGGCTATTGTGTTTAGGGTGGGTTGAATCATGAGACGAACGGGCATCCTGTTAGGGCTCTTGCTTGTCGGCGTTTTGATAGCTGCTGCGCCAGTCTCGGCCGCCGAAGGACAGGCGCCGTCCTGGCGCTACAACACGCACAATCAAGAACTGCCATTCCCGCGCAGCAAGCGGGCAGATTCGGTCCGGGCCTCCGGCGCCTGCTGGACCGAATGCGGTTCCTACTGTGCTTGGGGGCTGGCTGGTTGCCTTAAGGAAGATTCTCAAGGTCGCTGTCTGAAGCTCACGGACAAATGTGATCGCTATTGCCAGCGCGAATGCCGCAGTAGGGGCGGGCCATTTTTTTCGGTAGAATTTCCTTGGGAATAATAGCGCGCGTGTGAGCCCAAATTTTTGCGACTTCGGGTGTAAAGCAGATCTCACATTAAAGGCGTCATGTCCGCTAATGACCCAAACAGATGTAACTCTACTTCGCATGTCTGCTTTTGACCCAAAGTAGACATCTGCATCAGCTTCATTAGAACTGTTACTATGACGACTAGATTTTACTAGTATAGCCGGCCCGTCAGTGCGCCGAAATTGGATTGCGCTAGGCGACAGCCCCAATGTGGTTTGGAGAGAACGAATGAATAAACTTTTCGCCTCTGTCTTAATCGCTTCTGGTCTCGCTTGGTCAGCAGTCGCCGCCCAAGCCATACCGTTTGGGAGCGATCGAACTCATGACAGGTTGGTTGTCCCAGTTGCTGACGGATGCGGATTTAACCGGTATCGTGACCCGCGTGGGGTATGTCGTCGCAAATACGTCTTGAGCGATCATTACGGAAAAAGACCCCTCTACGGTGTATGCGGTGGCCTGAATTCGCATCGTGTGTGCAATCTCTTTGGACAGTGTTGGATGGTCTGCGATTGAAGGGCCGGGTAAGCCTCTCGCATCGGCGCGCCAGCCGCCCCGGGCAATGTTCTGGGGCTTTTATTTTGGTTGGAAGAGTTTGGTCTGGAAAGCATCGTTTAGAAAAAGATCAATGCGCCGTATCGCTCTGACCCGTCGAAAAGTTGGATCAAGGTCGAGAATCCCAAGGAAGAGGCGACGACACGAGTGACCGACGAAACATTCTGACGCAGACGTAAGCTCGTCACGGTGCGATGGTATAACTGAAATGAAATCCCGCACCGTAGTAGCGAGTGGGGACCGCAGACTACGACGGCGCGGGGGGTAGCAGGTACATCAACAGCATGAAAAATACACCGCACCAATGCCAACCGGAAACAGCACCACGACACCGCTCGCAAGCTAAGGTTAAGCTTTGTTTTTTTGACAAGGTACTTGGTTGCCCCTCGCAATACCGAATCTCCGTTACGATTGCGAAACTTGCAAATAGTTTGGGGGACGCGCTCATGAAATCTTCAATCGTCAAACGCTCTGTCGTCATTGATGGACACAAGACCAGCGTCACCCTCGAAGATCCGTTTTGGAGAGGCCTGAAAGAAATCGCGCGTGACCAAGGCGCGACGATGTCGAAGATGGTCGCAGAGATCGACAAGACACGCCAACGGGGCAATCTCTCCTCAGCGATTCGTCTGTTCGTCCTCGACCGGGTTCGCACGCAACTTTTGATCAATCCGGCTCACTGGCGCCTCCGAGCGCAGGAAGCGCGCCGACTGGCGCAGAAGCTTGATGACCCAGAAGCTAGGGCTGCTAAGCTCAAAATGGCGGATAGATATGCTCGTCTCGCCGCCCGCGCGACGGACGGAGTGATGAACAGCAGCGAGGATTCCGCGGTTTCTTAAGTCTCGCTCGCCCACCGTGCCGGCGTCTCCACAGTCCAAAACGGTTTTCCAGCCGACGCGAATGTCCAGTTTCTGGCGATAGCGGACAGCGGTGGATTTCGGCCTGAGACGGTTTGTCCGCTTTTGACCCAACCCGGACATCGCGCAAACTTATTGCATCGGATACGAGCAGCATCACGTCCGCGTGATGTCTGCTTATCCCGCTATCTTTTTTGGAGCCAAAAATTACCGTTAATGTCCTAGTCGGGGAGCGTTTGATGGACAGTCTCATAGCCCATCTCAACATTGAACATTACCGCAAAGCACTCGCCAATGAATTTGATGAGACGAAGCGACAAACCCTCATTCGTCTAATAGGCGAGGAAGAGCTGAAGTTAGCGAAAGCCCCGCAGAAGAAAGATAGAGAAAACCAACGCGGCCCGCATCGCCTAAGTGACGCTGCCGCTGCTCAGTCGAAGGCTTGTCTGTTTGGATTACAATTGCGGCCATCAATGCGTAGATGACACTTTGGCGGAAGGGGTGGTCCGCGTCCAAAATAGGTTAGAAACCATTGGCGGACAGGCGCTCAATTAGCTCCACCGAAGCCGTGCCCGGTTTGCAGGGTGGCAATGGTAGCCAACTCTAGCGAGCCATCGCTCGGGTACGATGTTTTCGTCTGCCACAATTGCAGCACCAAGTTTTTAGTTCACCGCCCAACGCCAGACAGCGAAGACGAGGACTAGCAGTCCGCACCTGACCTCTTGCGGGTGGCCCCTCCGCGTGTCTCTCGACGATGAGACACGGCCTTGTGGCAGGCCGCCTTCGCCGCGAACGCAGCGGCGAAAGAGCGTCGGGTTGGCGACCACGGTCGTAGCCTTAGAAAGTCCCGTCCCTTTGATGAAGGTTCGGCCGTGGTCGCCTTGGTCCGGTGGGAACGACTGAAACCGGGCTGAGCCGAATCATGCCGACCAATCCGTTAAAAAATTATTACGAATTGTCATGATCGCGGCTCCGCGGCGAGCCGCGAGCAGGCGATGGCAGATTTCAAAGCAAGATGGCTCGCACCTACGCTCAACGAGGCAACGGAGCGCGCATGGGCACAACAATAAAAACGATGTACATAAACCACGAGATGGCGATGATGAGATTTCACGTCGTGGCAATTGCCTTTGGGCTATTGGTCCCGATTTCGGGACCGAGCTTCTCAGCGCATCAGTCGCGCCACCCGTCGAGCACACAGTCCCAGGGTGCGGTGAAGAAAAACCGTGGTCTCGTGCCCCCTCCGTACAATTCGTCACGCGTGCCGGCGTTCGACTATCGGAGGGGCACTTCGGACTATCCGTTTCGCCCGGGGATCAACTTCCCTTATCCGGACCGCCCGTACGGCGATCCCGATCGCTGGGGGGAAAATTAGCAAAGGCGCTACAGTCAGACGTATTACTTACTCAATACGTTTGGTGAAAATTGGCCTCGATTAGGTCCTGCGGAGACACCTCAAAGCATAGGTGGCCGAGGTAGCATTGATCTGGGTCAACACAGGCCACGCGGACCAGGCAGTCAGCCCGGGCATCAACTTGAAAGGCTCCGAGGCATTGGCAAAGCACACAGGATCGCGGCTACGCGGCGAGCCGTGAGCGGGCGATGGCGGATTTCAAGGCGCGCGGTAGCCGAAGATTAGCGACGGCTGGCTTGGCGCCTGCAGCGCCCGCCGATTATGGGCGTACGCTGCGTCCGACCAATAAGAACAGGAAATGATCGCGATATTTCAATAACCCTCAGCGGACAAGCTCTCCGCTAGCGCTACCAGCCGCCGCTTTTCGGCCGAAGGCACTTTTACGCGTGGCGTAAGTGGTCAAAGACCCTGGGCAGATAAAATGGAAATAAGTGCAGTAATTGATCGTGACGATCGCCGCTGTTTCGCTTCCCGTGCCCGCCGCAGTCTCCAGCGCCTCGTCGGAGACCTCATAGCTGAGGAGCATTGCTTGTTCAGTCTGACCAGGTCCGATGATGGTGCCGCTCATAGCTTGATCCCTTCGCACTCAAATTAAGCCAATCCAAAGGGGAACTGAGGTGCAGGCGCATTGATATAGATCACCGTTTCAATAACGGGCCGGGGGCGGGGATGGGCGCCTGGGCTGCGATGTTCTTGATTGTGGTGGGGCAATACCCTCGTCGGCTCAACGCCCAGCATAACTCCCGCATATCGTATTGCGAGCGAGAGCTTCATGCGCGGCGACAGCCTCTATCCCGATGTGAGTGGGCCGATCGCAGGTTTCCTGTATTTGCCAGGCTTCGCAGTCGCATTTATGCCGTTCGACTGGTTGGGGCCTTGGATCGGCGATGCCGTCTGGAAGGCAACGGGTTTGGTGCTGCTTACCTACGCGGCGTGGTCGAGTTGCCGCGAGATGCATCGCGATATTCGTGTCCGCGTGTTGTCTGTCGCGTTTGCACTTTCGATACCGCTACTCGCCGGCAGCTTTTTAAACGGGCAATCCAATATTCATTTGGCCGCGGCCTGCTGGCTCATGACGCTTAGCGCATTTCGAGAAAAAACTACCGGCGTTTTGTTTTGGACCGGTGCTGCCATTCTTGCGAAGCCACTAGCGATTGTCATGATCCTGCTCATCGCCTGTTTGAGGCCGAGAATGATACCAGCTTTAGCGAGTGGAATCGTTTGGGCCATCGGCCTGCCGCTGATCGCAGCGGATGGGCAATATTTGCTCAGCTTATATCGGGACTGTTGGAAGATGCTCACGACAATGGCGGTTTCTGAGCGCTTCGCCACGGCCGATTTCACCGCAGTGATTTCAAGGCTGGGTTGGTCGCTTGACCTCGGACTCATCGCCATCATTCGATGCATTGCCGCCTTGGCAGCCTGGGCGATTGCGCTTTGGATCTCATTCCGACTACCTCGAAATGCCGCGGTTCTGGGAGTCATGATCATAGGTGCAAGCTACATGTGCTTGTTCAATCCGCGTGCAGAAGGTTTGACCTATTCAATCTTGGCGCTGCCTTGCGCGATGGTGATCGGCGTTTATCTATACGAAGGGCGCGCCCGAGTTTTGTGGGCCACGGCGGCAGTGACCATGGTCGTGGTCGGCAGCAATGGAATCTCAATCGGGATACTCAATCTGACCAGATATTGGTTTAAGCCAGCGGTATTCATCGGATTGCTCGTGTTGATGGCTGCTGCTATTGCAAAAACGTGGGCAAGTGACCCCTGTTCGACGCATGTATTCGACGCGCGATCGGCGCAACCTGCTTCAAGCTAGGAGCAAAAAACATCTTCGCACTTGGCACAAAGCGGACATGCATTCGCCGCCGATTAATGTCCGCTTTCGGTGTAAGGGCGCTCTAGCGATACCAGCAACGGCCAT
>DASSLE010000462.1:0-2454 GCA_035689725.1 Pseudolabrys sp. | reverse complement strand
CGCGCGCCGAGAGCACGAGTTCGGCTGGTTCGTAAAGTGTTACGCCTGTGAGTCCGGAGAGATCGAGCGTCAGATCAGTCTGGCTCGGGCGGCCGACGGCGCGCTTGGTCCCCTGCCCGGCAAGCTCGAGCGGCTTTTCGTTGCCGAGCGCCCAGCGCACGGCTTCCTCGACCTCCGTGCCATCACGGGGTTTGAGTGTGTCAGCCATTACGCGAATACATCATTCCGCCGCCCGCGCGGCGGCCGGCTCATGCGCAAAAGCCGGCATAACCTCTCGCGCGAAACGGCGAAGCTGATCAACACCGCCTGCAATCGTAACCAGCACGTAGGCTATGCCAGCATCACGCAACGCTTCGATCATGCGCGCAATTTCGTCAGGGGTCCCGTAAAGAGCGTTCTCTTCAGTGGCGCCGGCCCTGTCGGCATAAGCGAGTACGTGCGATCCGGTTTTTGCTGACGGGTCGCGCGAAACATTGATGGTGCGTTTGGTGTATTCAGCCTGACGCACCAGTGCCGCTTCCTTGTCGGCCTTGTCCTTTGCCACATAGAGCTGGCGCGCAACAGTCACCTGCATCGGATCGAAGCCCATGCCGCTCGCTTCTCGCTCGGCCTTGTAGATTGCAATGCGCTCACCCAGCGTCACCGGCGAAGCATATTGGTCGAGAATGAGATTGAACCCGCGCGAAGCGGCACGCTTGATCGAATGTGGATTGCCCGCCGCCACCCAGAGCGGCGGATGCGGAACCTGTGCCGGTGGCGGCTCGACCACGATGTCTTCGAAATACCAGAAGCGGCCCCGGTGCGAAAACCGCTGACGCGTAGTCCATGCGCGCGTCATCACTTCAAGCGCCTCCTCGAAGCGCGCTTCGGCCTCCTCCGGCGCGATTTGAAAACCTTTGAATTCGCTGTGGCGGTAGCCTTTGCCAATGCCGAGATCGAGCCGACCGGCGGAAAGAAGGTCGAGCGTGGCCGCCTCTTCTGCGAGCAGGACCGGATTGTGCCATGGCGGCACGATGACAGCGGTGCCCAACCGCAGTGTCGTCGTGCGCATTGCCAAGGCAGCAAGCAGCATCAGGGTAGAGGAAACCTGGTTCCAACCGCTGAAATGATGCTCCACCGAAAAGCTCGAATGAAACCCGAGCGCCTCTGCTTCGACATTGAAATCAAGGAATTCGAAAAAGCCGCGGCCGGTCTCCGGACCGACGCCTGGAACATCGGCTTTGGGCGAACAGAACAAACCGAACCGCATTTCTAGAACCTCGGAATATCCGGGAATGGCAACTTGCCGGCATGCACGTGCAATTTCCCCAGTTCGGCACAGCGGTGAAGTTGCGGGAATACCTTGCCGGGATTGAGCAGCCCCTTGGCATCGAAAGCACATTTGACGCGCTGCTGCTGGTTGAGATCGATTTCCGAGAACATCACGGGCATCAGGTCGCGCTTCTCCACGCCGACGCCATGCTCCCCGGTTAGAACGCCACCGACCTCGACGCAGAGCCTGAGGATATCGGCGCCGAACTCCTCCGTTTTTTCCAGCTCGCCGGGCACATTGGCATCATAAAGGATGAGCGGGTGCAGATTCCCGTCGCCGGCATGGAAAACATTGGCGACGCGCAAACCGTATTTCGCCGACAATTCTTTGATGCGCTTGAGCACCCGCGGCAGCTGCGCGCGCGGGATGGTGCCGTCCGTACAGTAGTAGTCGGGCGAGATGCGCCCCACCGCCGGGAACGCCGCCTTGCGACCCGCCCAGAACAACAGCCGCTCCTCCTCCGAGCGCGAGGTCCTGCATGACACCGCGCGACAGTCGCGCGCAATCTTCTCGACACGTTCAATGAGATGATCGACCTCGGCTCTTGGCCCATCGAGCTCGACGATCATCAAGGCCTCGACATCAAGCGGATAGCCGGCATGGACGAATTCCTCCACCGCCGCAATGGCGGGACCGTCCATAATTTCCATCCCGCCGGGGATGATTCCCTCACCGATAATGCGGGAGACGCATTCGCCTGAGTCCTCAGACGACGAGAAACCGATGAGCATCGCGCTCGCAGTTTCCGGCTTCTTCAGGATGCGCACGGTCACCTCTGTGACCACGCCGAGAAGACCTTCCGAGCCGTTGATAAGACCGAGCACATCGTAGCCCGACGCATCGAGATGCTTGCCGCCGAGGCGCAGCACTTCGCCAGTTATCAGGACGATCTCACAGCCCAGGACATTGTTGGTGGTCATTCCGTATTTCAAGCAATGCACACCGCCGGAATTTTCCGCCACATTGCCGCCGATGGTACAGGCGATCTGCGAGGAGGGGTCGGGTGCATAGTAAAAACCCGCATCAGCCACAGCATTACTCACCGCGAGATTGGTGACGCCGGGTTCCACCACCGCGACACGATTGTCGAAATCGATTTCACGGATTCGATTGAACTTGGCCATGCCAAGCAGCACGCCATC
>DASSLE010000461.1:0-6172 GCA_035689725.1 Pseudolabrys sp. | reverse complement strand
GCGGCCTTGATCGATCTGCGCGATGCGCTTTCGCAGTTGCAGCCCGATGCCAGCGCCGAAGACATTCAGAACGTGGTCTATGAAGTCGGGCGCCGCGAGCCGTTCCTGGACCAAAAAAAGAAAGCAAAGGACGGCAAACCTGGGGTCTCGCTCGAGTGGTTCAACCTGCTCTATCAGGTATTGTTGGGCCAGGAGAAAGGGCCGCGCTTTGGCTCGTTCGTGGCGGTCTATGGCCTGCAGAATACGATCGACATGATCGACGGCACGCTGGCGCGCAGCGCATAGTTTCGGCCGCTCGTCTCCGCAGAAGTGGGGCCTCCTTTTTGGATATGCTGGGTTCCCGCTTACGCGGGAATGAGCGGTGGCGAAGATTTGTGCCAGCGTTACTGGCTTGCCCAGACAATGCGCGCGATCCATACGACGTCGGACGTCGGCAACGTGCGGTCGCGATGCTCGGCGTTGAGCGATTTGAGCTCGACTGACTTCGCAGTCTTGCGTTTGAACTCTTTGACCATGACCTCGCCATCCTTGGTCTTGACCACGACCCGATCACCCTTTCGTACCGCTGCGCCCGGCGAAACGATGATGACGTCACCGTTGCGGTAGGCCGGCTTCATCGAGTCACCGGAGATTTCCAGCGCGTAGGCGTGCTCATCGGCGACCGAGGGAAAGGCAATCTCTTCCCAGCCTTTGCCGACCGGGAAACCGCCATCGTCGAAAAAGCCACCGGCGCCGGCTTGTGCGAAGCCGATCAGCGGCACGTTGTGCATCGCTGGCTTGCCGCCGTCGGTGATCAGGGTAACGAAAATGTCGAACTTGGTGTTTGTCGCTTGCAGCGCCTTGGCCACCGATTCCGTTGACGGCCAGCGAGGCCGTCCTTCCGGCGTGACGCGCTTGGATTTGTTGAATGTAGTCGGGTCGAGGCCCGCCTTTTTCGCGAGACCGGACGGCGTTAGTTTGGCGCGCGCGGCCAGCCGATCGATGGCAGTCCAGATCTGGTTGTGGGTCAGCATAGGCATGGGTGCGGGCACCCGTCTGTGGCTGTGTTCCGCTGGATAGGAATTATAGCCTTGAGTCGCCCCCCTCCCGCAATAGTTTCCTGTGGCCATCGCCTTGAATAAGCCTTGGCCCCACCGATAGGGTCAATTGTTATGCCAGTTCGGAGGTCCGCCTGGTGATCGGTCTTTTCGACCGTCTGTCTCGTCCATTGCTGCGCGCCCTCGATCCTGAGGATGCACATACACTCGCCGTCAAGGCGCCGCGCTACATGCCGTCGGCCAGGGCGCCAGCTGACGGTGACGAACTTGCTGTGCGGGCTTTCGGGCTCAAATTCCCGAATCCGGTCGGGCTCGCCGCTGGCTTTGACAAAAACGCGCAGGTGCCGGACGCCCTGCTGCGTCTCGGCTTTGGTTTTGTCGAGGTCGGCACCATCACCCCACGAGCGCAAGCTGGCAATCCAAGACCACGCGTGTTCCGCCTTGAGGCCGACGAGGGTGTGATCAACCGCCTCGGCTTTAACAACGACGGCGCGGCTGCGGCTCACATGCGGCTCGCGCGCCGCCGCGATGCTGGCGGGATCGTGGGCGTCAATATTGGCGCCAATCGCGATTCAACGGATCGAATCGAGGATTACGTTCGGCTCATCGAAACTTTCTCGACCGTCGCCAGCTATTTCACTGTTAACGTTTCGTCGCCAAACACGCCCGGTCTGCGTGACTTGCAACAGGCAAAAGCGCTCGACGATCTGCTTGCACGGGTGCTCGATGCGCGTGAACGTGTTCGTCCGCGCGCCGGCCCGACGCCGGTGCTTGTCAAGATCGCGCCCGATCTTACGCTGCCGGATCTCGACGACGTCGTTGGTGTCGCGCGTAAACGTCGCGTTGATGGCATGATCGTCGGCAATACCACCATCTCGCGGCCCGGCTCGTTGCGCGAGCGTGACAAGGCGCGTGAGCAGGGCGGACTATCCGGCCGGCCCCTGTTCAAGCTCGCAACCCGCATGCTGGCGGAAACTTTCGTGCGCGCCGAAGGCGCGTTCCCCTTGATCGGTGTTGGCGGCATCGATTCCGGCGCGACTGCTATCGCCAAGATCAAGGCTGGTGCCACGCTGCTGCAAGTTTATACCGCGCTGGTTTACCGCGGGATCGGGGTAGTGGCGGAGATCAAGGATGGTCTCACGGCGGCGCTCAAACGCGGCCATCGTAATTCGCTCGCGTCGATGGTTGGCAGCGATGCGGCCGCGATCACTGCGGAAAGCTGGCCGGGCTAGCACTCTCCTTTCATTCCCGCGTAAGCGGGAATCCAGAATATTTAAGGACTGGGTCCCCGCTTTCGCGGGGAAGAGCGGTAGGAATTACCTTCCCCTGGGCGCGTTGAACAGGCGCATCAAAATCCAGATCGGAATCACGATCACCGCGCCGAGCAGAAAATAGCGCCACAGCCAGCGGAACGCGTCGAACCCCATGTTCCAGATCGAGCGGATCAGTCGTTCGATGCTGTGGATAATGTCAAACGGGTCGAGTCCGAGCGCCGAGAGGATCACGCCGACCAGGATCGATAGCAGAACTAGGCGCCCCAGCACCGCGAGCGGGGTGCCGCCGAAAATCTTAGTCACTGTGATGTCGTCGCTCATGGCCCAGCGTCCTGTTCAGGCGGCAATGTTAGCACGCGCGCGGCTTACAGATATGCCTTAAAATCGTTGCAGCCAAGAACCGGGGTTTCAAGTTTTGCAGCCGCAGCCGATCCATCTGTCGTCGGGCAATCTGATCGCCGACCGCCGCTTCGAATGGGCGCGGGACCGCGAGGCCAAGGGCGATCTCGCGGGAGCCGCGGATTTGCTGACACAGGCGCTCGAGCTTGCGCCTCGTTATGCCTCGGCTTGGTTCGCGCTCGGCGAATTGCGCGAGAAACTGGGTGACCGGGCCGGCGCCGTTGCGGCCTTCGAGGAGGCGAGGGCGGCCGACCCGGTGGACCGCCACGGTGCCGCACTCCATCTGATTCAACTCGGCGTTCAGACCGCCGCCGCCATGCCACAAGGCTACGTGCGCGCATTATTTGACGGCTATGCGCCGGTTTTCGACGAGGCCCTGACGGAGGGCCTGAACTATCGCGCACCGGAACTGCTGTTCCATGCTGTTGAAGCCGCGCATGCCGGACAACGAATGAAATTCGGCTCAGTGCTAGATCTCGGTTGTGGCACTGGTCTGGCGGCGCTTCCGTTCCGACCGTTCGCCGATTGGATGGTGGGCGTTGATCTCTCGCCCGCCATGTTGGCACAGGCGCGTAGCAAAGGCCTTTACGACCAGCTGATCGAAAGCGAGGTGCTGGATTTTCTCGCTGGCGAGGCAAAGATCGGCGCGCGCTATCATCTCGTGCTAGCTGCTGATCTATTCATGTATCTCGACGACCTCGCGCCGGTGCTCAAGGCAATCGCCCAGGTGCGGGCATCGTCTGGCCAACTCGCCTTCAGCGTGGAGACCCATGACGGCGAGGGCGTCATATTGCGCGAGACACTACGTTACGCCCACGGCGAACCGCACGTCCAAGGCGCCTTGGCTGCCGCAAGTTTGAAGCCGATCAGCCTCGAATTTGTCTCCACTCGCACCGAAAAGGGTGTGCCGGTGCCAGGGCTGATCGTGGTGGCCGGAAATTGAAATCGATGGAACCCGCGCGCAACCTATTCGACGCCACCCCGGCGCTGCCAGAGGCCTTCGCGCTCTGGTTCGCAAGTAGGGGCTGGCAGCCGCGCATCCACCAACTCGAACTGCTGGCGAAAGCCGCAGCCGGTCGTTCGGTGCTGCTGATTGCGCCGACCGGAGGCGGCAAAACGCTTGCAGGCTTCCTGCCGACGCTAGTTGAGCTGACTGAGCGTAGTATTCGCCCGGGGAATCTGAAATCGGCCGGGCGCGCGTTAGCGCGCTCGCAAGGCCTGCACACACTTTACATATCGCCCTTGAAAGCGCTCGCCGTCGACATCGCGCGCAATCTGGAAATTCCAGTGCAGGAAATAGGGTTACCGGTTCGACTCGAAACACGCACAGGCGACACACCCGCATCCAAACGCCAGCGCCAGCGCCGCGATCCGCCCGATATTCTGCTCACCACGCCGGAGCAACTCGCGCTGCTGCTCGCGAGCGCCGACGCGCCCTACATGTTTGGCGCGCTCAAGCGCGTGGTGCTCGACGAATTGCATTCGCTGGTCACTTCCAAGCGCGGCGACTTGCTGTCGCTCGGCTTGGCCCGCCTGTTCGCGCTGGCACCGCAACTCACTACCGTCGGCCTCTCCGCGACGGTTGCCGAGCCCGCCGAGTTGTGCCGTTTTTTGGTGCCGCAGCCGCTGCATGGCCAGGCGCGCGCTGATCTTGTGGTCGCTCAGGCGGGGGCACAACCGATCGTTACAATGCTTGACACAGAGGAGCATCTGCCCTGGGCAGGTCATTCGGCACGGCATGCGCTCGGCGAAATCTACTCACACATCAAGGCGCATAAAACGACGCTGGTTTTCGTCAACACCCGCAGTCAGGCGGAATTTCTTTTTCAGGAACTCTGGCGGGCGAACGGCGACAATCTCGCTATCGCTTTGCATCACGGCTCGCTCGATGTGGCGCAACGGCGCCGTGTTGAAGATGCGATGGCCGCCGGTAAATTGCGGGCGGTGGTGTGCACGTCTTCTTTGGATCTTGGCGTGGACTGGGGCGACGTCGATCTGGTGATCAACGTTGGTGCGCCAAAAGGCTGCTCGCGGCTCCTTCAGCGAATCGGGCGATCCAATCATCGGTTGGATGAGCCGTCCGAAGCCGTGCTGGTGCCGGCCAATCGCTTCGAAGTGTTGGAATGCCGGGCCGCAATCGATGCGGTGGCCGAGAACGCGCAGGACACGCCGCCGTTGCGCACCGGTGCGCTCGACGTGCTGGCACAGCATATTCTGGGTCGCGCCTGCGGCGAGCCATTCTTTGCGGACGAACTGTACGCCGAAGTCCGTGCGGCCGTGCCCTATGCTGCGCTCACGCGCGCCAATTTCGATGCAGCGGTCGATTTCGTTGCCACTGGCGGCTATGCCCTCAAAGCTTACGAGCGCTTTGCCAAAATCAGGCTGGGCAAGGACGGGCGCTGGCGTATCACCCATCCGCGTGTGGCGCAGCGGTACCGCATGAATGTCGGCACCATCGTTGAGGCCGACATGATCAAGGTGCGGCTTGTGCGTTCGCGCCGCAGCGGCGCCGTTGTTCCGCGCGGCGGGCGACTCCTCGGCGAAGTCGAGGAATATTTCATCGAAACCTTGCGGTTGGGCGACACTTTCGTATTTGCCGGCGAAATTCTCAAATATGAGGCGCTGGTTGAAGACGAGGTCTACGTCTCACGCTCGGACGCCACCGATCCCAAAGTGCCGGCTTACGAAGGTGGCAAGTTTCCACTCTCGACCTACCTGGCAGCGCGGGTGCGTGCATTGCTGGCAAAGTCCGATGCCTGGCGCGCGCTGCCGGATCAGGTGCGCGAGTGGCTGGAAATCCAGCAATGGCGGTCGATGCTGCCCAAGGCTGGCGACTTATTGGTCGAGACATTCCCGCGCGCTGCAAAATATTATCTCGTCTGCTATCCGTTCGAAGGTCGTTTGGCGCACCAGACGCTCGGCATGTTGCTTACGCGTCGTCTGGAACGGGCCCGCCTGCGGCCACTCGGCTTCGTCGCTAACGAATATGCACTGGCGGTCTGGGGACTGGGCGACGTCGCTCTGCGTTTCGCGCGCGGCGATCTCTCGCTCGCGCAACTGTTCGACGAGGACATGCTGGGCGACGATCTGGAAGCCTGGCTCGCGGAATCAGCCCTGATGAGGCGCACATTTCGGAGTTGTGCGATCATTGCTGGATTGATCGAGAAGCGCTTCCCTGGCGAGGAAAAATCGCGCCGTCAGCTCACAATTTCCACCGACCTTGTCTATGACGTGCTGCGCAATCATCAGGCCGACCACATTTTGCTGCGCGCTGCGCGCGCTGATGCCGCTACCGGCCTGCTCGACATCAAGCGGCTCGGTGAAATGCTCTCGCGCATCAGGGGCCGAATCGTCCATAAAGCGCTCGACCACGTCTCGCCGCTGTCGGTTCCGGTGCTGCTGGAGATAGGGCGCGAGACGGTCTATGGCGAAGCCTCGGATACACTTTTGGCCGAGGCGGCT
>DASSLE010000460.1:0-2735 GCA_035689725.1 Pseudolabrys sp. | reverse complement strand
CGATCGCGGTTTGTCACGCGCATCATCGGACGAGCGCGGTGTTGAGGGTCGCGGCGTCATGATCGGCAAGCTCAAGGGCATCATCGACAGCTATGGCGAGGATTACATCATCCTCGACGTCGGTGGCGTCGGTTATCAGGTGCATTGCTCGGCGCGTACGCTGCAGGCACTGCCGTCGCTGGGCGAAGCTGCAACTTTGTCGATCGAAACTTATGTGCGCGAGGATCAGATCAAGCTGTTCGGATTTGCGAGCGACATCGAGCGCGAATGGTTCCGTCTGCTGCAAACCGTGCAGGGTGTCGGCGCCAAAGTCGCCATGTCTGTGCTCGGCACGTTGAAGGCTTCCGAGCTCGCTTCCGCGGTCGCAATGCGTGACAAGGCCATGGTGGCGCGCTCGCCTGGCGTTGGCCAGAAAGTGGCCGAGCGCATTGTCACCGAATTGAAGGACAAGGTGCCGGCCTTTGCGACTATCGATCCGGCGGTGGTGCATCTCGCCGGCGCGCTCGACGAGAACCGCGCACCCAGGCCGGTGGCTGACGCCGTCTCCGCGCTAGTCAATCTTGGCTATGGCCAGCCGCAGGCTGCCGCCGCCATCGCTGCCGCGGCGCGCAATGCTGGTGAAGGCGCCGACACCGCGACGCTGATCCGTCAGGGCCTGAAGGAGCTGGCGAAATGAACAGCCGGCGCCGACTGGTGGCTGCCGACAAGCGCGACGACGACGCAGACGCCTCGTTACGTCCGCAGCGTTTGTCGGAATTCATCGGCCAGGAACAGGCGCGCGCAAATTTGAGTGTCTTCATCGAAGCGGCGCGTGCGCGGAAAGAGGCGCTCGACCATGTCCTGTTCGTCGGCCCTCCCGGCTTGGGAAAAACCACGCTGGCGCAGATCGTCGCGCGTGAACTGGGCGTCAACTTCCGCGCCACATCCGGCCCGGTAATCGCCAAGGCGGGCGACCTTGCCGCGCTGCTTACGAACCTTGAGCCGCGCGACGTGCTGTTCATCGACGAGATTCATCGGCTCAATCCTGCCGTGGAGGAAATCCTCTATCCGGCGATGGAGGACTTCCAGCTCGATCTGATCATCGGTGAGGGACCTGCGGCGCGCTCAGTGAAGATCGATCTGTCTCCCTTCACGCTGGTCGGCGCCACCACGCGCGCCGGATTGCTGACGAATCCGTTGCGCGATCGCTTCGGCATTCCTGTGCGGCTCAATTTCTATTCCGAGAAGGAGCTCGAAGAGATTGTCAATCGCGGCGCACGTGTGCTCGGCATCGGCATCGCGCCTGACGGCGCCAATGAAATCGCCCGCCGTGCGCGCGGCACGCCGCGCATCGCCGGCCGCCTGCTGCGCCGCGTGCGTGATTTTGCGCATGTTGACGGCGCCAAGATGATCGACCGCAAAGCTGCGGACCGCGCCCTCTCGGCGCTCGAAGTCGATGCCGCCGGTCTCGATGCCATGGACCGGCGCTACCTCAAGACAATTGCGGAGAACTACGGGGGCGGGCCGGTGGGCGTCGACACCATGGCTGCGGCTCTGTCGGAGCCGCGTGACGCGATCGAGGACATCATCGAGCCCTTCCTGATCCAGAAGGGTTTCATCCAGCGCACGCCGCGCGGGCGGCTTCTCACCGCGCTCGCTTTCCAGCATCTCGGCTTGCCTGAGCCTGCGCGCGATCCGGCGCAGTTTGGGTTGTTCGGTCAGGACGAGCAGGAGTAGTGCGGTGGCAGTTGATGCGCTCGATGGCGAAATTCGCGACGGCCGGCACTATCAGGCCGTACGTATCTATTACGAAGACACGGATTTCTCCGGCATCGTGTATCACGCCAGCTACCTGCGTTTCATGGAGCGCGGGCGCACCAATTATCTGCGGCTGATTGGCGCCGACCACCGCGCGTTGTTTGAGCAGGCCGCGGCCGAGGCGCCGGGCTTTGCCTTCGTGGTGCGTCACATGAACATCGATTTCAGGAAGCCGGCGCATATGGATGATGTGCTCACCATCGTGACCGCGCCGGAGGAAGTTAAAGGTGCCTCCGTCACGCTCAATCAGAAAGTCATGCTTGGTGAGAATCTGCTGGTGGAAGCGCATGTGCAGGTCGCGTTTGTGTCCGGCGGCCGCGCCCGCCCAATACCGAAGCCTCTGCGCATCGCCATGAAGGCGGACCAGGAATCGGGCGGCGGTTCCTGACGGCACATGGTAACGTTTGCGGCATGATGACCCGCAACTTTTCAATATTCGACACGGTGTTAGGTGCGTGCGGCATCGTGTGGACCGCACGCGGCATTGCCGGCGTACAAATTCACGATGGTAGCGAACGCGCGACCCGTGCAGGCTTGTTACGGCGCTTCCCCGGCGCTCGGGAGGCGGCTCCTCCAGCGGATGTGCAATACGCAATCGATGGCATTGGCGCCTTGCTGCGTGGTGAGCGGCCCGATTTGAACGACGTGACCATCGATACCGAACACCTGCCGGCCTTTAATCGTAAGGTCTACGACATCACACGCGCGATCCCGCCTGGTTCGACACTGACGTACGGCGAAATCGCCGAACGGCTGGGCGACAAGTTGCTCGCACGTGACGTGGGGCAAGCGCTCGGGCAAAATCCGATCCCGCTGATCGTTCCATGCCATCGCGTGCTGGCCTCCGGTGGTAAATCAGGCGGATTTTCCGCCAGCGGCGGTGTGGTTACAAAGCTGCGGCTGCTGACAATCGAAGGCGCGCAGCCAAACGGACCGAC
>DASSLE010000459.1:0-3343 GCA_035689725.1 Pseudolabrys sp. | reverse complement strand
GACACAACTGCTTTCGCCCAGATGCGAAACGGGCTGCTATTCGCAAACGATCCAGAGATCTCAGTTAGCGAGCGGCTGCAAGCGGCAAACACTGCGCTCCAAAAAGTATCACGGCAGATGTTGGCACCAACGCTTGTTGTGGCAGACGCGAGTGGAGACGTGAACGCAGCATTGCCCCTTGCCATCAAAGTTACCAATTACACGCCCGATATAAGCATCAATCTCAGCGGCCTCGTTGTCGGCACGATGTTAAGCTCAGGCTCAGGCGCTGGTGAAGGCCAATGGCGCATTGCTATCGATGATTTGCCGAACACTCGTGTGATTCCGCCTCCTGGCTATGTTGGTCCGATGACAGTCATCGCGGAGTTACGCAGCGGCGATGATCAGGCGATCGTACGCACTCCTGTGCAACTAATTTGGCACTCGGGTGCTACCGGCTCTACCGAGGCAGCGGAACCTCAGTCGTCGGCCGCTCCACCGCCTGACGACACCATCGCAACGGAGCAGGCCGTAGATGAGCAATTGGTTGCACGGCAGAAAGAGTCGACGGTCACACAGCCGTCGTCACGGCTCAAAGCGCGAAGGCATCGTTCCGACACTATAAGGGCGAGCAGTTTCAAGAATCAGAGGTTTGCGAATAAACGTCGGCACAGAGTTCCGTTATCGGACCCCGAGCTGCAGACCAACGTTGATTTCGGCTGGGAACGACGCCCAACATTGGCCTACGATTTATCTGCCAATGCTGATCGCCCCGGAGAACGAAGGCCATTATGGAACAATGATCTCCAGACCATCATTGATCGCAGCTGGGAGCGGTGTGAGAGATGGGCCAGCTGTAGCAGGGAAACGCGACGCTGAGATATTGAGATAGCAAACGCTTGCCGCCCGCTGATTAACGATTCAAAAGCGAGAGGGGCGGTCCCGACGTAAAACACTTCACGTCAATCGCGGAACTTTTCCGCGCGTCCCACTTTGAGACGCGGAATTTCGAGGTGCGGTTCTACCAGGGAAAAAACGGACATCACGTTAACCAAAGTCTTTGAGCGGGCTGACGTGGTACGGTCATACCCGAGATCAGCTTAATTAACGTGCTATTAACTCTCTGCCACCTCTCAGCATTTCAAGGAAGACGGCAGACAAAATCTGACCGGAGAGTAACGCGTAGGAGACAACCATGGCTGACCCAATCCGTGATGATGATGACCCGTCATCCGACATCGCCCGGTTTGCACCAAGACGGCTTCGCGAGCAGCCACCGGTGTCCTCCGAGAGACCTTACATCGCGTCGTCACCCCTGGCTCCCTGGAATCAGGAACGGAACGCACAAAAGGAACGCGACGCAGATCAGGAACGGGACGTACATCAGGAGCGGCGGACAATGGCCGAACGTGCCGAACGTGCTTCATGGCCGGAACGTATCCCGGAGCCGCCAGTGCGATTCGAGGAAGGGTCGTCGTTGTTCGTTCGAGTTTCACTGGTGGTCATATTTGCGGCGGTCGTCGCCCTGGGAGTCATTTTTGCCAAGCCGATAGTGCAAGGCGTCCGCGCCTGGTTCGATATCGCGCAACCCTCCAACTCATCTGACCGACCAACAGCGAATCCTTCGGCAAATAACGCGCCGTCGAATGAGCCAGTCGTTCCAAAAACACAGGTTGCAGCGGCTCCTGCTGCAGCGCCAGCCACTGTTGCGCAGACAGCGCCCGCCTCTCCTGCGCAACCAGCGGCGGTCCCTGTTACGCCGCCACCTGCAAACGCGCAGCAGCAAGCGTCGCTCGCACCGGCCGCGCAACCAGCTGGCGTCACGACTCCCGTTCGCGGTGTCACCGATACTGAGATCCGGTTTGGGATTTCTGCACCATTCAGCGGTGCGACCAAGGAACTCGGTCAGAATATGCAACGGGGCATCGAGGCGGCGTTCCGCGAGGCCAACGCTAAAGGCGGCGTGCATGGCCGGCAGCTCCGGCTCATCGCGGCGGACGACGGTTACGAACCCGCTCGCGCTGCCGAAACAATGAAGCAGCTTTTTGAGAAAGACCAGGTTTTTGGCGTGGTCGGCAACGTGGGAACGCCTACGGCAGTGGTCTCAGTGCCCTACGCCCTTCAGCGCAAGATGCTGTTTTTCGGGGCCTTCACCGGCGCTGGCCTGCTCAGGAACGATCCACCCGACCGATATGTTTTCAACTACCGGGCCAGCTACGCTGAAGAGACCGAGGCCGCCGTGCATTATCTGGTGAAGGTCAAGCGGCTGAAGCCAGCCCAGATCGCGGTCTTTGCGCAACAGGACGCCTACGGAGACTCGGGCTTCGCCGGGGTCGCCAAGGCTTTCCGTGCGCTCGGGGCCGACGATAGTACGATCTTGCGGCTCAACTATCAGCGCAACACCGTCAATGTGGACGACGCCGTCGCACAACTCCAGGCGCACAACGCCACCAAGGGCCGCACCCCGATAAAGGCGGTGATCATGGTGCCCGCCTATCGGGCCGCGGCTAAATTCATCGAGAAGACGCACGACCTGTACCCAGGCATGATTTACAGCAGCGTTTCTTTCGTAGGCAGCACCGCGCTGGCCAATGAGCTGATGCTCCTGGGCCCCAGATTTGCAACCGGGGTCATCGTGACGCAGGTCGTGCCTGCGCTCGAGGGCTCCTCGTCGCTGGTCCTCAATTACAAAGCTGCACTCGCCAAATACTTCCCTGGGGAGGCGCCTGATTACGTGTCCCTCGAAGGCTATGTCATGACCAACGTGTTGATCGCCGCATTGCAACGCAATGGCCCTGACCTCGACACCGAAAAACTCGTGCAAACTCTCGAAAATCTTCGCGACTACGACCTTGGGCTCGGGACACTCGTGACCTTCGGTCGATCCGAGCATCAGGGTGTGCACAAGGTGTGGGGTACACAGCTGGACGCCAACGGTCATTATCAGCCTATTGACCTGCAGTAACGCCGGTTTCAGCGCGGATGCGACAGACGGCCTCTTCGAGGGACGCTTTTAATTTTGCGCCGAAGTGCGACGAAATTGTTCGATCCCCTCTGGTGCTACGGGTGGATGGGCGGCTGGCACTGACGTGTGAGCCGCCGTAACCACTGAGGCTAAGCGCCCCGAGCGCGCTGGACCCGATAGTCGGTACGCCTTGCGGGCATGGCCCACACAATAGGACATGCCGGCGGCGGTGGTGTTGCCGCAGAAGGTGAAATCGGAGATGCCTACGCCGCCGATCGGCCAGCGACACGTGCCCGGCGCGAGGTCGAGCAGCGAGCACGGCTCCGCGCTTACCACGTCCACGACAACCGGCTCCGATGCGAACAGCGCTTGAAGCGCCTTACGCTGGGTGAGGACGCG
>DASSLE010000458.1:0-13415 GCA_035689725.1 Pseudolabrys sp. | reverse complement strand
TGCCTGATTGCCGGTTTCGCCATGGGTGCGAACGCCGGTTACATCTACGTACGCGGAGAATTCATCCGCGAACGCGAACGCGTGCAAGCGGCCATCGACGAGGCTTACGAGGCCAAACTGCTTGGCAAGAACAACGTCAATGGCTGGGACTTCGATCTCTACGTCCACCACGGCGCTGGCGCCTATATCTGCGGCGAAGAAACCGCGCTACTAGAGAGTCTCGAAGGCAAAAAGGGCCAGCCGCGGCTGAAACCGCCGTTCCCGGCCAATGTGGGCCTCTACGGCTGCCCGACCACTGTACAAAACGTGGAATCGATCGCGGTCGTGCCGGACATCTTACGCCGGGGCGCATCATGGTTTGCCGGCATCGGCCGGCCCAACAATACCGGCACCAAGCTGTTCTGCATTTCCGGCCATGTCGAAAGGCCGTGCAACGTCGAAGAAGCCATGGGCATTCCGCTGCGCGAGCTGCTGGAAACCCATGCCGGCGGCGTGCGTGGCGGGTGGCACAATCTGCTTGCGGTCATTCCGGGTGGTTCGTCCATGCCATTGGTCCCAGCGGGCCAAGACTGGGCGGACTCGCTGGTCATGGATTTCGACGGTTGCCGCGACAAGAAGTCTGCGCTCGGCACTGCGGCTGTGATCGTGATGGACAAATCGACTGACATTGTGCGCGCTATGGCGCGCATCTCTTATTTCTACAAGCACGAGAGCTGCGGCCAGTGCACGCCGTGCCGCGAAGGCATGGGCTGGATGTGGCGGGTGCTGAACCGCATGGCGGAAGGCCGCGCGCAGAAGCGCGAGATCGACATGCTGATGCAGGTCACGCAGCAGATCGAAGGCCACACCATTTGCGCATTCGGCGACGGCGCGGCCTGGCCAGTGCAGGGCCTGTTGCGCCACTTCCGGCCTGAGATCGAACGGCGCATCGATGAGTATTCGCGCAATACCGACGCTCATGGCGCCGTGCGCGAGGCGGCGGAGTGATGACGATGACCGAGACCCGCCATCTCGCCCAGTTCAACATCGCGCGGATACGCTATCTGCTCGACGATCCGCGCATGGCGGAATTCGTCGACAACGTGGCGCGCGTGAACGGTCTCGCCGACAAGATTCCCGGGTTCGTCTGGCGTCTGCAAGATGAGAGCGGGAATGCCATGAACATGCGCGTCCATGACGACCCGACCATCCTGCCGAACCTGACGGTGTGGGAAAATGTGCAGGCGCTGGAACGCTTCGTCTGGCAGACATTGCACCAGCACTTTTACGCCCGCCGCGAAGAATGGTTTGTGCCGGTCAAGACCACGCTGGTCTTGTGGTGGATCCCTGCCGGTCACTGCCCCGACATGGCGGAAGGCGTCGCCCGGCTTGACAATCTGATTGCGCATGGACCGAGCGATTATGCATTCGGCTGGCGGGACGTTGCCGGCGCGAAACTATGGAAGACGGCACGTGGCGACGCGCCGAGCGAGCACGCGGCATGACCAAGGTCATTGTTGACGGCAAAGAGATCGACGTTCCCCCGGAGTACACGCTGCTCCAGGCCTGCGAGGCTGCGGGCGCGGAAATCCCGCGCTTCTGTTTCCATGAGCGGCTATCGATCGCCGGAAATTGCCGGATGTGCCTGATCGAGGTCGTCGGGATACCGAAGCCGCAGGCGTCCTGCGCCATGGGCGTGAAGGATCTGCCGCCCAACAAGGACGGCTCGCCGAAAATCCTCAATACCAAGACGCCGATGGTGAGGAAGGCGCGCGAAGGCGTGATGGAGTTTCTGCTGATCAATCATCCGCTCGATTGCCCGATTTGTGATCAAGGCGGCGAATGCGATCTGCAGGACCAGGCCATGGCCTATGGCGTGGATGCGAGCCGCTATCAGGAGAACAAGCGCGCCGTCGAGGACAAATATATCGGCCCGCTGGTCAAGACCATCATGACGCGCTGCATCCACTGCACGCGCTGCATCCGTTTCTCGACCGAGGTTGCCGGCGTTCCGGAGCTTGGAGCTATCGGCCGTGGCGAGGATATGGAGATCACGACCTATCTCGAACACGCGATGACCTCCGAGCTGCAAAGCAACGTGGTGGATCTTTGCCCGGTCGGCGCTCTTACCTCGAAGCCCTACGCCTTCGCGGCCCGGCCGTGGGAACTCAACAAGACGCAATCGATCGACGTGATGGACGCGGTCGGCTCCGCGATCCGCATCGATACGCGCGGGCGTGAGGTGATGCGCATCCTGCCGCGCGCCAATGAGGACGTGAACGAAGAGTGGATTTCCGACAAAACCCGTCACGTGGTCGATGGATTGCGCACGCAGCGACTGGATCAGCCCTATGCGCGTGTAAGCGGACGCTTGCAACCCGTCTCGTGGAAAGAAGCCTTCGCGGTTATCGCGGGCAAGGTCAAAGCGAGTGACGGAAAGCGCATCGGCGCGATTGCCGGCGATCTCGCCGGCGCAGAAGAAATGTTTGCACTTAAGGACCTGATAGGCCGCCTCGGTAGTGCCAATATCGACGCGCGCCAAGACGGCTCGGCGTTGGATCCGAAATGGGGTCGCGCATCGTATTTGTTTAACGCAACGGTCGCCGGGATCGAGCAGGCGGACGCGCTGCTGATCGTTGGCGCGAACCCGCGGCGCGAGGCGGCGGTGCTTAATGCGCGCATTCGCAAGTGCTGGCGTGCCGGCAATTTCCCGATTGGGCTGATCGGCGAGAAGGCCGATCTCACCTACAGCTATGACTACCTTGGCGCGGGCGCGGAAACGCTCGCCGATCTCGGCAGCAGCAAGTTTGCTGACGCGTTCAAGGCAGCCGAGCGGCCGCTCATACTAATTGGAGCTGGCTCGCTTGCTCGGAAGGACGGCGCCGCCATTGCCTCGCTTGCGGCAAAAACGGCGGTCGAGTTCGGCGTGCTGAAAGACGGGTGGAACGGTTTCTCGGTCTTGCACAGCGCCGCCTCACGCGTTGCGGCGCTCGATCTCGGTTTCGTGCCGGGCGCGGGAGGGCTCGATGCAGCACAGATGGGTGCGGGCGGGGTCGATGTCCTGTTCCTGCTCGGTGCCGACGAGGTCGAGGTCGCGTCCGGTCCCTTCGTGGTCTATATCGGCACGCATGGCGACCGCGGCGCGCACCGCGCCGATGTGATCCTTCCCGGCGCTGCCTATCCGGAAAAATCCGCGATTTACGTGAACACCGAAGGGCGCGTCCAGATGGCAAACCGTGCGGCGTTTCCGCCCGGCGACGCGCGCGAGGATTGGGCGATCCTGCGCGCGCTGTCCGACACGCTTGGCCATAAGCTACCCTATGATTCCCTCGGCGCGCTGCGCCAGGCGATGTTCGCCGCTCATCCCCATCTGATGCGCGTCGATCAAATCGCCGCGGGTGATGCCACCGATATCAAAAAGCTCGCCAAGCTCGGTGGCACACCTGACAAAGCGCCGCTGCGTTCATCGGTTGCTGACTTCTATTTCACCAATTCGATCGCACGGGCCTCCGCCATCATGGCGGAATGTTCGGCGCTGGCGCATGCGGCGAGCCGGACGGCGGCGGAGTAGGGCGCATGGTGGATTTCTTTTGGACTTACCTCTGGCCGCTCATCATCATTCTGGTGGAGTCGGTGGCTCTCCTGGTGGTTCTGCTCGTCGCCGTCGCCTATGTCTTGCTCGCCGACCGCAAGATTTGGGCTGCCGTACAAATCCGGCGTGGCCCCAATGTGGTTGGACCCTGGGGTCTGTTCCAATCCTTCGCGGACTTGCTGAAATTTGTGGTCAAGGAGCCGGTGATTCCGGCCGGCGCCAACAAGGGCGTGTTTTTGCTGGCGCCGCTGCTCTCTTGCGTGCTGGCGCTCGCGGCCTGGGCGGTGATCCCGGTCAACGCCAAATGGGTCATTGCCGACATCAATGTGGGCGTACTCTACATCTTCGCCATCTCTTCGCTGATGGTCTACGGCGTGATCATGGCGGGCTGGGCGTCGAATTCGAAATACGCGTTCCTGGCCGCGGTGCGCTCGGCTGCGCAGATGGTGTCCTACGAAGTCTCCATCGGCTTCGTCATTATTACAGTGTTGCTGTGTGCCGGCTCGTTGAATTTGTCGGCGATCGTCGAAGCTCAGAATGGCAAATACGGCTTGTTCAGCTGGTACTGGCTGCCACTGTTCCCGATGTTTGTTGTGTTCTTCATATCGGCGCTAGCGGAAACAAACCGGCCACCCTTCGATCTGGTGGAAGCGGAATCGGAACTCGTTGCCGGCTTTATGGTGGAGTACGGCTCCACGCTCTACATGATGTTCATGCTCGGCGAATACGTGGCGATCTGCACCATGTGTGCCATGGCTACCATTTTCTTCATGGGCGGCTGGTTGTCGCCGATTCCCTATCCGCCTTTCACCTGGGTTCCGGGCGTATTCTGGTTCACGCTCAAGGCGTTGTTTTTCTTCTTCCTGATCGCCATGGCCAAGGCCATGGTTCCACGCTATCGCTACGATCAGCTTATGCGGCTCGGCTGGAAGGTGTTCCTGCCATTATCGCTGGCCATGGTGGCGATGGTCGCGGCCGTCATTCAGTACGGCGCGTTGGCAACCGGCGCGATGAAGTGAGGATGCGATGAGGCTCGATCGCGCAGCCAAAGGTTTGTTTCTGATGGAGTTTGTGACCGGCTTCGTGCTGGCCATGCGCTACTTCTTCAAGCCGAAGGCTACGTTGAATTATCCGTTCGAGAAGGGGCCGATCTCTCCGCGCTTCCGCGGCGAGCACGCGCTGCGCCGTTACCCGAACGGCGAAGAGCGTTGCATCGCGTGCAAGCTTTGCGAAGCTATTTGTCCCGCACAGGCGATCACCATCGAGGCGGGCCCGCGACGCAATGACGGCACGCGCCGCACGACGCGCTATGACATCGACATGGTGAAGTGCATCTACTGCGGCCTTTGCCAGGAGGCCTGTCCGGTTGATGCGATCGTCGAAGGCCCGAATTTCGAATTCGCCACCGAAACACGCGAGGAGCTCTATTACGATAAGGAGCGCCTGCTCGCGAACGGCGACCGCTGGGAGCGCGAGATCGCCAAGAACATCGCGCTCGACGCGCCGTACAGGTAACGCCGATGATCGTCGTCGCGCTGTTCTTTTATCTCTTCGCCGGCATTTGCGTGGCCAGTGCGGTCATGGTGATCGCGGCGCGCAACCCTGTGCATTCGGTTCTATTTCTGATCCTCGCATTCGTCAATGCGGCCGGACTGTTCGTCATGATGGGCGCTGAATTCCTCGCGATGATTCTCGTCGTGGTTTATGTCGGCGCGGTCGCAGTGCTGTTTCTGTTCGTCGTGATGATGCTCGACGTCGATTTCTCCGAGCTCAAGCAGGGCGTGTTGCAATATCTGCCGATCGGTATTCTGATCGGCGGCGTATTCCTTGCTGAACTCCTGCTTGTGGTCGGCGCCTGGGCGATTGGCCCGGGCGTGCCGCAGGCGATCACCGCGCCGATCCCGGCAAAGATCCCGAACACCGAGGCAATCGGCCTCGTGCTCTATACCCGCTACGTCTACTTCTTCGAAGCCGCCGGCATGATCCTTCTGGTCGCCATGGTCGGCGCTATCGTGCTCACGCTGCAGCACCGGGTGCGCGTGCGGCGCCAGGATATTGGCGAGCAGGTGGCGCGCACGCCGGTGACGTCGATCGAGATCGTGAAAGCGCGATCCGGGCAGGGGCTGGGGAGCAATACATGACCGTCGGCCTTGGTCACTATCTGTCGGTCGCCGCGATCCTGTTCACGCTCGGGATTTTCGGAATTTTCCTGAATCGCAAGAACGTCATCATTATTCTGATGTCGATCGAGTTGATCCTGCTCGCGGTCAACATCAATCTGGTGGCCTTCTCGACTCACCTCGGCGATATCGTCGGACAGATCTTTGCGTTGCTCGTCCTTACGGTGGCGGCGGCGGAAGCGGCGATCGGGCTTGCCATTCTAGTCGTGTTCTATCGCAACCGCGGCTCGATCGCGGTCGAAGACATCAATTTGATGAAGGGCTAAAGGCGGAATGTATCAGGCGATCGTCTTTCTCCCTCTTCTGGGCGCGATCCTGGCCGGCTTGATTGCGCTCGCCGGCGCGCGTGCGCGTTTTCCGGGTAAAGGTCCGGCGCCGGGTGGGGAAGACAGCGCGACCGATCATAGCCCGCACCACGGCGCGCCAGTTGTGCATGGCGGTGCGGCTATTCATTCGTCCCATCACGAAGTGGAAGCGCACGAGCCTGCCGCAATGGGTTCGCGCACGGCCGAGCTGATCACGACCACGCTTTTGATGATTTCAATGATCCTGTCATGGATCGCCTTCGTCGATGTCGGCTTTGCCCATCACGACATGCGCGTGTCTGTGTTCACCTGGATGACCGCCGGCGATCTGAAGGTCGAGTGGTCGTTGCGCATCGACACGCTCACTGCGGTGATGCTCGTAGTCGTAAACACGGTGTCGGCATTCGTACACCTTTATTCCATCGGGTACATGCACGAGGACCCGTACCGGCCGCGCTTCTTTGGCTATCTGTCGATGTTCACTTTCGCCATGCTGATGCTGGTGACAGCGGACAACCTGGTGCAGCTCTTTTTCGGATGGGAAGGGGTCGGCCTCGCGAGCTATCTCTTGATCGGCTTCTGGTATCACAAGCCGGAAGCGAATGCCGCTGCGATCAAGGCCTTCATCGTCAACCGCGTCGGCGATTTCGGCTTCGCGCTCGGTATTTTCGCAGTGTTCATGCTCACCAGCGCGATCGATTTTGATACCGTGTTCGCGCAGGCGTCCTCGCTTACCGGCAAGATGATCAATTTCTTTGGCTGGCAGGTCGATGCACTCACGATCACTTGCCTGTTCCTCTTTATGGGTGCGATGGGCAAGTCGGCGCAGTTCCTGCTGCACACCTGGCTGCCCGACGCCATGGAAGGTCCCACGCCGGTCTCCGCGCTGATCCATGCTGCGACCATGGTGACGGCAGGTGTGTTCATGGTGGCGCGGCTGTCGCCGCTGTTCGAACTCGCCCCGCACGCGCAGACTTTCGTGACGCTGATCGGCGCCACCACCGCATTGTTCGCCGCCACAATCGGCCTCGTGCAGAACGACATCAAGCGCATCGTCGCGTATTCGACCTGCTCGCAGCTCGGCTACATGTTCGTGGCGATGGGAGTGGGGGCCTATTCGGTCGGCATGTTCCACCTGTTCACCCATGCGTTCTTCAAGGCGCTGCTGTTCCTTGGCTCTGGGTCTGTGATCCATGCGATGCATCACGAGCAGGACATCCGCCACATGGGCGGACTGAAGGATCGCATCCCCTACACATATATCGTGATGCTCATCGGCACGCTGGCGCTCACCGGCTTCCCGCTCACTGCCGGTTATTTCTCCAAGGATGCCATCATCGAGGCGGCCTTCGTCGGCACGAATCCGATGGCGCTCTATGCGTTCATCTGCACAGTCAGCGCCGCATTGCTCACGTCGTTCTATTCCTGGCGGCTGATCTTTAAGACCTTCCATGGCGAGCCGCATGATCGCCAGCACTGGAAGGACGCGCATGAGAGCCCGATGGTGATGCTGATCCCGCTTGGATTCCTCGCCGCCGGCTCAGTGCTTGCAGGTCTGCCGTTCAAGGAAATCTTCGCCGGGCATGGCGTTGAGGGCTTCTTCCGCGAGTCGCTGACCTTCGCCAAAGCCAATCATGTGCTCGAAGAGATGCATCACGTACCGCTGCAGATCGCCATCCTGCCAACCGTGATGATGGCGATCGGCTTCGCGATCGCCTGGCATTTCTATATCCGTCGTCCGGACATCCCGGTCGAGCTCGCGCGCCAGCACGATGTGCTTTACCGCTTCCTGCTCAACAAATGGTACTTCGACGAGCTCTACGACCTGATCTTCGTCAGGCCCACCAAATGGCTCGGCCGTCTGTTGTGGAAGAGCGGTGACGGTTGGCTCATTGATGGATTTGGGCCGGATGGAGTATCCGCACGAGTGCTCGACGTAACCCGCAACGTGGTCCGGCTGCAGACCGGTTATCTCTATCACTATGCCTTTGCCATGCTGATCGGAGCGGCAGCCTTCATCACGTGGTTCATGTTCGCGACGAGGATACACTAATGAATTGGCCGATCCTCTCCGTCGTCACCTTCCTTCCGCTGCTCGGCGCGCTGCTTATCGTGTTTCTCGTGCGCGGCAACGAACGTCTTGCCCGCGGAACCGCGCGCTGGATTGCGCTATGGGCAACGCTCGTCACCTTCGCGATCTCGCTCGTCATGGTCTGGCGCTTCGATGCCAGCTCGCCGGAATTCCAGTACGTCGAGAAATACAATTGGCTTGGCATCGCCTCCTATCACATGGGTGTGGACGGCATTTCGTTGCCGTTCGTGATTCTCACCACGGCGTTGATGCCGATCTGCATTCTTGCCAGCTGGACCGCGATCCAGACGCGGGTGAAGGAATACATGATCGCCTTCTTGGTGCTGGAGACCCTGATGGTCGGCACCTTCGCAGCGCTTGATCTGGTGCTGTTCTATTTGTTCTTCGAAGGCGGCCTGATCCCGATGTTCCTGATCATCGGCGTCTGGGGAGGTCCGCGCCGCGTCTATGCGAGCTTTAAATTCTTCCTCTACACGCTGCTCGGTTCGGTGCTGATGCTGCTCGCCATCATGGCGATGTATTGGGAGGCAGGCACCACCGATATCGTCGCGTTGTTGCGACATGGCTTCCCGCTCGGCCTGCAGCAGTGGGCGTGGTTTGCCTTCTTCGCATCATTCGCGGTGAAAATGCCGATGTGGCCGGTGCACACCTGGCTGCCAGACGCGCATGTCGAGGCGCCGACAGCGGGCTCCGTTATTCTCGCCGCCATACTCTTGAAGATGGGTGGCTACGGTTTCTTACGGTTCTCGCTGCCGATGTTTCCGGCGGCCAGTCATGAATTTGCGCCGTTGATTTTTACGCTCTCGGTCGTCGCCATTATCTACACCTCTCTGGTGGCGCTGATGCAGGAGGATGTGAAGAAGCTGATTGCCTATTCCTCGGTGGCGCATATGGGCTTCGTTACCATGGGGATCTTTGCCGCAACCGCGCAGGGGGTCGCCGGCGGCATTTTCCAGATGATTTCGCACGGCATCGTTTCCGGCGCGCTGTTCCTCTGCGTCGGCGTCGTCTACGACCGCATGCATACGCGCGAGATCGCGGCCTATGGCGGGTTGGTCAACCGGATGCCCCTCTACGCCTTTGTGTTCATGGTGTTCACGCTCGCCAATGTCGGCCTGCCGGGCACGTCCGGCTTCATCGGCGAATTCCTGTCGCTGATCGGCACCTTCAGGGTCAACATACCGGTTGCGACCCTTGCAACGCTCGGCGTCATCCTGTCGGCGGCCTACGCGCTGTGGCTCTATAGGAAGATGATTTTCGGCAATTTAAGACCATCGCTCGACGGGATTCGCGACATTGGCTGGCGTGAGACCATTATCTTTGCGCCCCTGGTCGTGCTTACCATTCTGTTCGGCGTTGTGCCCAAGCCGGTGCTTGACATGTCAGCGGCCTCGGTCGCTCTGTTGCTCGACAATTACAACCACGCCATCGCCGTTGCCAAGACGGCCGCGTTATTGGCTCAGTAGGCGGGCCTCATGAACGAGTATCCTGCGCTGCAAGATCTCATGCCGCTGCTGCCGGAACTGGTGCTGGCCTGTGGCGCTATGTTGATGCTGATGGTTGGCGTGACGATCGGCGAGCGAAGCTCGGCATTCGTCAATAGCTGGTGTGTCGTCGTGTTGGTCGCGGTTGGCGCGGCTCTCGCCTGGGTGCCGCCTGGTCCGCACGCCATGTTCGGTGGAAGTTTCCTAGTCGACGACTATGCGCGCTTTCTCAAGATTCTCACCCTGGTTGGGTCCGGCAGCGCACTCTTGCTGTCGCTCGACTATCTAACGTTCGAGAAGCAACAGAAGTTCGAATACGGTGCCTTGTTCCTGCTCGCGACGCTCGGCATGTTGATGCTGATCTCGGCCTCGGATCTAATTGCGCTCTACCTGGGGCTTGAGCTGATGAGCTTG
The DNA here is from genome assembly GCA_035689725.1 of Pseudolabrys sp. GTDB lineage: Bacteria > Pseudomonadota > Alphaproteobacteria > Rhizobiales > Xanthobacteraceae > Pseudolabrys. The sequence goes on along the minus strand of DASSLE010000458.1, from coordinate 3,369 downwards.
CCGCTCTACGTGATCGCATCATCCAACCGTGAGAACTTAAAGTCGACCGAAGCGGGCCTCAAATATTTCGTGCTGGGCGCGCTTTCGTCCGGAATGTTGCTCTACGGCGCTTCGCTGATCTACGGCTTCACCGGTACCATCAATTTCGCCAGCATTGCCAAGGCGACGCAGGGCGGCGCTGGCGTCGGTCTAATCTTCGGTTTGGTGTTCCTGTTTGTCGGCTTCTGCTTCAAGATTTCCGCGGTGCCGTTCCACATGTGGACGCCCGACGTCTATGAGGGTGCGCCGACGCCGGTCACCGCTTTCTTTGCCGCTGCACCCAAGGTCGCCGGCATCGCCATCTTTGCGCGAGCGACGGTCGTGGCATTTCCAGGTATCACCCACGAATGGCAGCAGATCGTCGTGTTTGTTTCGATCGCCTCGATGGCGCTCGGCGCCTTCGCGGCAATCGGACAGCGCAACATCAAGCGGCTGATGGCCTATTCCTCGATCGGTCATATGGGCTATGCGCTGGTCGGCCTTGCTGCCGGAACGCCTGAGGGCGTGCAGGGCGTACTCGTCTATATGAGCATTTACGTCGCAATGACGCTTGGCACCTTTGCGGTGATCTTGAGCATGCGACGCGATGGCAAGCTGGTTGAACACATCAGCGACCTTGCCGGCCTCTCGCGTACGCATCCGACGATGGCGTTTTTTCTGGCGGTGCTGTTGTTCTCGCTCGCCGGCATTCCGCCGCTCGCCGGTTTCTTTGCCAAGTATTTCGTGTTCCTCGCCGCCATCAAAGCCGGGCTCTTTACGCTCGCCGTCATTGGCGTGCTCAGCAGCGTGGTCGGCGCCTACTACTATCTGGCGATCGTCAAGATCATGTATTTCGACGAACCAGTGCAGGGCTTCCAGCGCATGCCGATGCTGTTGCGTTTGGTCCTCGGCGTCTCGGGGCTCGCCAATATCCTGTTCTTTGCCTATCCGGCGCCGCTTGTGGGCGCAGCAACGGTGGCGGCGAAGTCCTTGTTTTGAATGAACCGCGAAGCCACGGGCCTGGCGGGGGTCCGGCACATAGCCTACGCGACGCTCGGCTCGACCAACGCCGAGGCGCTGACGCTTGCGCGCGCCGGCGAACGTGGGCCGTTGTGGATCACCGCCACGACCCAGAGCGCCGGCCGCGGCCGCCGCGGTAGTCCATGGGTATCGCCGCCAGGCAATCTCTACGCCACGCTGTTACTGACCGAGCCGTCACTGCCCCCTCAGGCGCCGCAACTGTCTTTTGTGGCCGCGCTTGCGGTGCATGATGCGGTAGCTACCTGTGCGCCGCAGCTCGGCCCATCGCTGAAAATGAAATGGCCGAATGACTTGCTCGTTGGGCAAGCCAAAGTTGCTGGCATTCTGATCGAGGGCGAGAGCGAGCCGGTCTTCGCTGTCGCCATCGGTATCGGCGTCAATTGTGCCACGCATCCGAGCGACACGAGCTATCCCGCGACCGATCTTGCCGCTACAGGTACGCTGGTCGTGCCCGATACGCTGTTTGCCGCGCTATCGGTGGGCATGGCGCAACGTCTTACGCAATGGAATCGCGGGCAAGGCTTCGCCGTCATACGCGGGGAGTGGCTCAAGCGCGCGGCCGGTCTTGGCGAAAAGATACAGGTTCGGTTGCGCGAGCGGGAGCTTTCGGGGCGCTTTGAGGGCCTCGATGAGGCCGGCCGTCTGTTGCTGAAGCAGGGCGGCGACCTATCGACGGTCACCGCCGGCGAAGTCTTCAGCTTCGGTGAGCGCTGACCATGACGGCGCAACAAAAACTGGTGTTCGCGCCGCTGGGCGGTGTCGGCGAGATCGGCATGAACCTGTCGATCTACGGCGTCGGGGATGAGCGCCGCCGCACCTGGCTCGCGGTCGACCTCGGCGTGTCGTTTGCGGCAGAGGAACATTTGCCCGGTGTCGATCTAATTCTGCCCGACATTCGCTATCTGGTGGAAGAACGCAAGAACTTCGCCGGGCTGGTCCTCACCCACGCGCATGAAGATCATTTCGGCGCGCTGCTCGACCTGTGGCCGCAACTGAAGCTGCCGATCTACGCCACACCGTTCACGGCTGCCCTGTTGGAAGCGAAATGCGCGAGTGAGCGCGGCGCGCCCAAAATTCCCGTCAATATCGTCGCACTTGGGAGCCGGTTCAATGTCGGGCCGTTCGATGTCGAGTTGGTTACCATGGCGCATTCGATTCCTGAATCGAACGCGTTGATCATCCGCACAGCCGGCGGCACCGTTTTGCACACCGGCGATTGGAAAATTGACCCCACACCGATTCTGCGCGATCCAACCGACGAGAAAAAATTGCGCGCACTGGGCGAGGAGGGGTGTCTTGCGCTGGTGGGTGATTCCACCAACGCGGTGCGCGAGGGCCGTTCGCCGTCCGAGGCCGACGTTGCCAAAACGATCACCGAGCTCATCAAAAACGCTCGCGGGCGGGTGGCTGTGACGACCTTTGCGTCCAACGTCGCGCGCCTGCGTGTAGTCGCCGATGCTGCCAGGGTCGCGGACCGCGAGGTGGTGCTCATTGGCCGCGCCATGGACCGTATTGCGCAGATCGCGCGCGAGACCGGCTATCTCGAAGGCGTGCAGGATTTCCGGCCCGTCGACGCCTATGGCTACTTGCCCCCGAACAAGGTCGTGGCGCTATGCACCGGCAGTCAGGGAGAGCCGCGCGCGGCGTTGTCGCGCATCGCCGAGGATCAGCACCCGGAGGTCACGTTTTCGCACGGAGATATGGTGATATATTCCGCGCGCACCATTCCTGGCAACGAGAAAGCAGTAGGCCGCGTCATGAATCTGCTGATCGAGCAGGGCGTCGATGTGATCACCGATCGCACGCATCTGGTGCACGTGTCAGGTCACCCGCGGCGAGCCGAGCTCGAAGAACTGATCGGTTGGGTCAAGCCGAAGATCCTCATCCCCGTCCATGGCGAGGCGCTGCATCTGCATGAGCACGCTGCGCTCGCCCGCCGCTGTGGCGTTCGCGAGGTCGTGCAATGTCGCAACGGCGATTTGGTGCAGCTGTCGCCGCAGGCGCGCATTGTTGATGAGGTGCCGGCCGGGCGGATTTACAAGGATGGCACTCTTCTGGTCGAAGCCGAGGCCCGCACAGTTGCCGACCGCCGGCGGCTGAGTTTCGCCGGCGCCGTTTCTGTTGCGCTTGCCATGACCGACAGGGGTGAAATGGTAGACGATCCATCCCTTGATCTGATTGGCATTCCGGAACGCGATCGCGAGGGTGGGTCCATGTACGAAGCTGTGCGAGATGCGGTCATCGAAACCTTCGAGTCACTGCCGCGCGGCCGTAGGCGCGATCCCGATTCCGTCGCGGAAGCGCTGCGGC
>DASSLE010000457.1:0-4146 GCA_035689725.1 Pseudolabrys sp. | reverse complement strand
CCATCTCGATGCGCCCTGGCATTTCGCCTCAACGATGGATCACGGCAAGCGCGCCATCACCATCGACGAGGTGCCGCTGGAATGGTGCTTCCAGCCCGGCGTGAAGCTCGACTTCCGGCATTTTCCGGATGGCTACGTCGCGACCGCCAAGGATGTCGAAGCCGAGCTCAAGCACATCGGCCACACGCTCTCGCCACTCGAGATCGTCGTGGTGAACACCAGCGCCGGTACCGCCTATGGGCGCCCCGACTACGTCGCCAAAGGTTGCGGCATGGGGCGCGAAGCCACTCTCTATCTGCTTGAACGCGGGGTTCGCGTAACGGGTACCGATGGCTGGAGCTGGGACGCGCCGTTCATCTACACGATGAAGAAATACGCCGAGACCCACGACGCGTCGCTGATCTGGGAAGGTCATCGCGCCGGACGCGATATTGGCTATTGCCATATCGAGAAGCTGCACAATCTCGAGCCATTGCCGGCCAAGGGTTTCATGGTGAGCTGCTTTCCGGTGAAGGTGCGCGGCGGCTCCGCCGGCTGGACGCGGGCGGTGGCGATCATTGAAGCTTGATTGCCCACCGCACCGGGCGATAGCATCCCCTCCAACGATAAGGCTGGGCTAATTCCTGGCCAAATAAGCACTTCCAGGGAGGACTCACGTGGACAGACGCCGTTTTGTCGCCGGTAGCGCTGCCGCAGCCGCGACCTTGACCATAGGGCCCGCTTTCGCCGAGGACGCCTTTCCGTCCCACGCGATTACCTTCATCAATCCATTCCCCCCGGGTGGCGCTGCTGACGTTGTCGGTCGGCCACTCACCGTGTTGCTCGAGCCGATTCTCAAGCAACCCTGCATCGTTGAGACCAAGGCGGGCGCGGCCGGGCAAGTCGGCGGGCAAGTCGCAGCGACAGCCAAGCCCGACGGCTACACCCTGCTCATCCATATCGTGTCGATCTCCGGCTTTGCCGAAGTCGACAAGCTCTTTGACCGCCAACCCAAATTCACGCGCGCCGACTTCATCCCGATTGCGCGGCTGACGTCCGGTCCGATGGTTCTGCTGGTCAACGATCAGCAGCCATACAAGAGCGTCAAGGAACTGGTCGATGATGCAAGGAAGAATCCCGACAAACTGATTTTCAGTTCGTCCGGCCTGTACGGTGCGCTGCACTTGCCGACCGCGCTGTTTATGAAGGCCACCGCCATCCAGATGAAGCATTTGCCGACCAATGGCGGCGGCCCAGCGCTCACCGCGATCCTCGGTAACAATTCGCAGGTGCTGGTATCGTCGATTGCAGCCGCGAGCGGTCAGATCAAGGCCGGCAAACTGCGCGCGCTCGCTTGCTTCAGCCCCCAACGCGCGGCTTCGCTTCCTGACGTCCCGACATTGAAAGAGCTCGGTTATGACGTCGAGTTCTCGCTATGGGTCGGCGTGTTCGCGCCGAAGAATACCCCGGCGCCCGTTGTGAAGGTGCTGGGCGACGCGATCAAGACGGCGGCAACCAGCGAGCAGTTCAAGACTGCCATCAGCAATATCGGCGACGAGGTCGCCTACCTCGATTCTGCGGCATTCGCGAAATTCTGGGACGAAGACGCCAAACGGGTCGAGGCGGCGGTGCATGCAATCGGCCGCGTTCAGGGTTGACGCGTCGGGGAATCTTTCGCCTGGAGGGATACGATGGATCGCCGTAGCTTTATCGTCGGCACGACCGCATTCGCCGCGGCCGCCCCCGTCTTCGCGCAAGACGCGTTTCCCTCGCACGCGATCACGATCATCAACGCGTTCCCGCCCGGCGGCGTCAACGATATCGTGACGCGGCCTTTCGCTTCGGCGCTTGAGCCGATCGTTAAACAGCCGGTGGTGGTCGAAACCAAAGCGGGCGCCGGCGGTCAGGTTGGCGCGCAGGTCGGCGCCAGTGCCAAGCCGGATGGCTACACGCTGCTGTCGCACAACAACGGGATTTCCGGCTACGAGGAAGTCGACAAGTTGTTCGGGCGGCAGCCCAAAACCACGCGCGCCGATTTCATTCCAATCGCGCGCCTGGTCGCCGATCCGGTTCTGGTCGTCGTCAACGATCAGCAACCATACAGAACCCTCAAGGATCTCATCGAAGACGCCAAAAAGCGCCCCGAGGCCATCATCTACAGCTCGGGCGGCCTCTATGGCGCGACCCATCTGCCGGTAACACTACTCGAAAAGGCCACAGGCATCCCGAAGCTTCGCCACTTGCCGACCAATGGCGGCGGCCCGGCCGTCACCGCGCTGCTAGGCAACAATGCGCAGATGAGTACACAGACGGTCTCCGCGACCTTGCAACATATCAAGGCCGGCAAGTTGCGGGCGCTGGCATCGTTCGGTGGCAAGCGCTCGAAAGCATTGCCTGACGTACCGACGCTGAAGGAACTCGGCTACGACGTCGAATATTACCTTTGGGTTGGTATCTTCGCGCCGAAAGCCACGCCCGCCAATATCGTCGTCACGCTGAACAGCGCAATCGACAAGGCCGCGAATTCCGATTTGTTCAAGACCGCCATCACCAATGCCGGGCTTGAGCCGGACTATCTCAACGCGGCTGCTTTCGCCAAATTCTGGACGGATGACGCCAAGCGCTCCGATGAGGCGGTGAAATTGATCGGCCGCGTGCAGGGATAGCAAGAGTCCATTCGATCAATAAGCTGGAACCAACCGGCGCCAGCAACGGAGGGGAAGGAAGATGGATCGCCGTAGTTTCGTTGTCGGCACTGCCGCGTCAGCTGCGACATCGGCGGCCGGCCAGGCATTTGCGCAAGATGCTTATCCTTCGCGCACGATCACCGTGGTTAGTCCGTTTCCGCCCGGCGGCGTCAGCGACACCATCACGCGTCCGCTGGTTGCCGCACTCGAGACCGTTTTCAAGCAGCCTGTGGTGCTCGAAAACAAAAGTGGAGCGGCTGGCGCAGTCGGCGCGCAATTTGTCGCGGCCGCCAAGCCCGACGGTTACACCTTACTCACCCATATCGTTTCGATTTCCGGCTTTGCGGCGGTCGACAAGTTGTTTGGGCGTCAACCAAAATTTACCAATGCCGACTTTATCCCGCTCGCCCGCATCGTCGCCGATCCGATCGTGATGATCGTCAACAATGACTTGCTGTACAAAACGCTGAAAGATCTGATAGCCGATGCCAAGGCCAATCCCGACAAGCTGATCTACAGCTCGTCAGGCCTCTATGGCGCGTCTCACATTCCTACGGTGCTGTTTGCCAAATCGGCCGGCGACCTGCAGATGCGGCATCTGCCGGCCAATGGCGGCGGTCCGGCCGTCACCGCCGTGCTTGGTGGGAATGTCAACTTCTTCATGTCGCCGACTTCGATCGCATTACCGCATATTCGCGCGGGAAAGGTGCGCCCACTGGCGGTGTCGAGCGCAAAGCGCATCAAAACGCTGCCCGACGTTCCGACCTTCAAGGAGCAGGGATACGATCTCGAATATTATTTCTGGGTTGGCATCTTTGCCCCGAAGGGCACACCGGCTCCGATCATCAATACTTTGCGCGACGGACTCAACAAGGCCGCGCACAGCAAACAATTCCTCGACACGCTCGACAATCTCGGCCAGGAACTGGCGTATATGGACCAGCCCGAGTTCACGACGTTCTGGGCGGCAGATGCCAAGCGCCAGGAAGACGCGATCAATGCCATCGGTCGCGTGCAAGGATGACATCGACAATCACCAGAGCTCCGCTCGAGCGGGGCTCCAGATTTTAGGGAACTGCTGAGGCCACACATGACGCTGCGCGCCGACCATGTCGCAGGCGCTTTCTTCATCGGCTTCGGCTTGCTGGTGATCGCGCTCAGTGGCGACCTGCCGACGGGCAACCTGTCGATGCCAGGCTCCGGTTTCTTGCCGAAGATTGTCGCAGCCCTAACAATATTCTTCGGATTGGTGCTGGCACTGCGTGCAAACGAGAGCAAGGTGTTCGCCACGCTAACGTGGGGAGATGCCAAGCATGCCGCGCTGGTCGTTGCGATCACCGCGGCCGCGATTGCGTTGTTTGAGCCGCTAGGCTTTCTCACGACCAACGTGCTGTTGATCTTCGCGCTGCTCGCGATCATTGAGCGGCGCCGGCTCTTGCCGGCCACCATCTACAGCGTCGGCGTGGTCGTGACCACCTAC
>DASSLE010000456.1:0-3438 GCA_035689725.1 Pseudolabrys sp. | reverse complement strand
CGGGTTTCGCCGCCCTCGACCGCCAATTCGCCTCCGACCAAGAGGCGATGCTCAACGTCGAAGCTGGACCGGCGGAACTCGCTGACCCGCGAGGTCATGTCGACGACGTCGCCAAACTTGATGGGCTTGAGGAAGTTGGCGCGCACGTCGACCAGCGGGATTCCCATGATGCCGAAGGCCGTTCCGAGTTCGTGGGGTTTGATGCTGAGCGCTGCCTCGAACAGTTGCCAGGTGCTGGCATCGAATATCTCGAAGAAACGGCTGTTGAATACGATCCCGGCCGGATCACATTGGCCCCATTCGATGGTCAACTGCCTTCGGGACGTAAAAGAAGCCACGCGATTGCCTCAAGCTTCTGTTTGCAAACAAATAGTAACCGTGTTGCGCGCCGCCGTAAATTATCGGCGGCTCGCGGATTTCTTTTTACGCTTCTGTTTCAACTTGCGTTTCGGCTTGCGCGGGTCGGGCCATTCCACCACATTTTGCGACAGCAATTCGACCCGCGAGGAGCGGCGGCGGTTACGCAGCGCGTGCCGCGGCGCGACCGGCAGATGCGGCGAGGTGTCGAGCTCGACCAGCAGCCAGTCGAGATCCTCTGGCGCGACGACCCAGCTCCGCGGCGCATAGCGCGCCAGCGAGAATGGCTTCGAAAACGACAGCATCGATTTCTTCCCACCGGGCAGGCAATACTCGTGCGCGTACGTCATCGCGAGCTCGCGAGCGCTCCCATAGATCGGATCGCGCCAGCGCAGGATGGCGTGGTTGGTCTTGCTGATTGCGCCCCACAGGCCGCGCTCCTTGAATAATGTGATGATGTGATCCTGATCGCTCGGCAGCGCGCGGATGTCCATCAGGAGTGGACGCTTGCCGTGATAGGCGAGCGCGGCGGCGGCGAAGATTGCGCCTTCGGCGCAATGCGCCATGCGCGCATCGAGCACGCGGCGCGGTGACATGGCCGTGTCGCCCTCGAGGCTGAAATTGACCGGCAGCCTGTCGAGGAAATCCTGAATCCTTTGCGGAGTGTCGAGACGCGCGAACAGCTGATGTTCGCGAGGCGTCAGCAGCGCATGCAGCCTGCGGCGATAGGTGGACATCAGAGGGCGGATGTTTGCGGCGTGCGCTTCATCTTCCGTGTTTTGCATACGTTGGTGCGGGATTCGAGCGTTACCGGCGTTCTCCACAACGCGACGCCTGAAGGAAAATGTTACGCGTCCCGAGGCCAAAAGAAGCAAATTTCTTCTTATTTTCGGGCACTTATTGCGGCTACGTAGAATAGTCTCCTATTTAACAGCTCGTGCGATTGGCATGGGAGCTGACGGATGATGGACTTTCCTCATGAACGCCGGAGCGTTCTACAGCCGAGCGCGCTCGATAACTGGGCGGTAGCCATCGCAACCGCGCTGGTCGCTCTCATTGTCCTCGGTGTTCTGCCGCACCTTCCCTCGTAAGGAGCTATTCTTCCATGAGTACCACGACCTGGCCCGGCGCAACGCCCCGTCGCGCCGACAACGTCGAACTCGCGCCGCGTATCAGCGAGGATTGGCTGTCGCTGATCATCGGGCTTTTCATCTTTGTGCTCGCATTGGCTGGCATCGCCAATGTCGATCTGCTTGGTTGGGTTGTCACCACGTCAGTGTGGAGTGACGCGGGGAAGGCTCTTGGTACGGTTTCGAAGTCCTATGTTTCGCTTGGCGGGTTCGGTGCGCTGGTCGCGACCTACATGGCGCTTCTCCTGGTATTGAGCGCGGCGGCGGTGGCGCTAAAGAGTGACATCAAGAAGTTTGTCCTCGCATTCACAGCGGTGTTCTGGATTGCCTACGCGAGCTGGGTGGTCGGTAATTTTGCGAACTTCGCGGCGGTAACGCCAGCTGAACTGCAGAAGTTTGGTATTGGCTGGTCTCTCAAGCTGACCAATGAAGGCGCTTACATCTTCGCGCTGATCGCCGGGCTGGTGATCGCCAATGTGTTTCCGCGTTTCGCCGAAGGGATAAAAGAGGCCGTCCGTCCCGAACTCTACATCAAGATCGCGATCGTTATCCTCGGGGGCTTCTTTGCGGTGACAGCCGCCGGGAAACTCTCGCTGGCAAGCTCACTCCTGTTGCGCGGCGTCGCGGCGATCATCGAAGCCTATCTGATCTATTGGGCGGTCGTTTATTTCCTCGCCCGCAAATGGTTTGGATTCAACCGCGAATGGGCGGCACCGCTCGCTTCCGGTATCTCTATCTGCGGCGTGTCGGCGGCGATTGCGACTGGCGGTGCCATCCGTGCACGGCCGATGATTCCGGTGCTGGTGTCATCGCTTGTGGTCGTGTTCGCCGTGGTCGAAGTGCTGGTCCTGCCGTTTTTGGCCCAGACATTTCTGTCACATGAGCCGCTGGTGGCGGGCGCGTGGATGGGTTTGGCGATCAAGACGGATGGCGCAGCGGTTGCTGGTGGCGCGATCACCGAGTCGTTGATCCTCGCGCAAAATGCCGCTGAAGGTATCAAGTATCAGCCTGGCTGGATCCTGGGCACGGCGGCCACGATCAAGGTGTTCATCGACATCTTCATCGGCATCTGGGCTTTCGTGCTCGGTTACATCTGGACCAACCACATCAATCGGACGTCGGACAAGGCGAGCGTGCGAGAAATCTGGGAGCGCTTCCCGAAATTCGTCATCGGTTTTGTGCTGACCTTCGCAGTCGGGCTTTACCTCGCGCTGGGGACGCCGGCGGACATCGCTTCGAAAGTGCCGGCGGCAATGGGAGAGGCCAACACGATCCGTGTCGTCTTCTTCATCCTGACGTTCTTCTCAATCGGAGTGCTCTCCAATTTCAAGAAGCTTTGGCAGGAGGGCATCGGCCGACTTGCCGCAGTGTATCTGGTGAGCCTGTTCGGTTTCGTGATCTGGGTCGGGCTTTTGATTTCATGGCTGTTCTTTAGCGGCGTCAAACCGCCACTGGCCAGCTGAGCGCAAGGAGCGAACCATGTCGCAAGCAAATGTCGGCGAGGAACTTCGCAAGGCCGCAGTCGAACCCCTTCTGCCGATCGAGAAAAAGCTCATCGGCTGGAGCCTCGGCGTCGGCCTGGTCCTGCTCGTCGTCCTCGCCATCGTCAATCACCTGTTCCCGGCGTCGATCTGACGCCTTCGCACTACGATGGCGCTGATCGCGCCGCCGAGAAATGAGTAGCAAAATGTCGCCAATCCCGAAGACCGCGCCGTTCGCTGAAGAGGAGATAGATCTCCTCAACCGCGTCGTCGGCCCCGCCAGTGCCAACCAGCGGGCCTGGCTTGCCGGCTTCTTGGCAGGTTTCGACGCAGCTTCGGCGGGCGCGGCTGCGCCGCAGCCGGCGGCACCGGCGCGGCCGGCGGAGCCATTGACCATCGTCTATGCCAGCGAATCGGGAAATTCCGAGAAACTCGCTGGCGATCTCGCTAAGGCTGCGCGCAAGAACGGA
>DASSLE010000455.1:0-4535 GCA_035689725.1 Pseudolabrys sp. | reverse complement strand
GACCTTCCGACGCGGGCATTTGTTTGACGCAACGCATCGCTGTTACGCGGGCGATTTTGGCATCGGTCCGAATCCGAAGCTGCTCGCGCGAGTGCAAGGCGCCGATCTGGTGCTGCTCATCGGCGGGCGCTTCGGCGAAATGTCATCGCAAAGCTACAGCGTGTTCGATATCCCCGAGCCGCGGACGAAACTGGTGCACGTGCACCCAGGCGCCGAGGAACTTGGCCGCGTTTATCACCCGCAGCTCGCCATCAATGCGACGCCGACTGCGTTATGCGCGGCGCTGGAAGACTTGCAGCCCCCGAAGGAGATCACCTGGCTTGGCGAGAGTGACGCCGCCCACGCCGATTATCTCGCCTGGGGCGAGAAGGCGACAGTTGTGCCGGGCGCGGTCAATCTCGGCGAGATCATGATTTGGCTGCGCGACAATCTGCCGGCAGACGCGATCATCACGCAAGGTGCCGGCAATTTCTCCGGCTGGGTCCATCGTTTCTATCGCGTGCGCAAGTTCGGCGGGCTTGTCGGCGCCACCTCAGGCTCCATGGGGTATGGTTTGCCCGCCGCGCTGGCGATGCAGACGCTCTATCGCGCCCGCATCGTGGTCTGCGTTTCAGGCGACGGCGACTTCCTGATGACGGGGCAGGATTTTGCGACCGCCGTGCAGTACGAGCTGCCGGTGATCGTGCTGATAGCCGACAACGGTATCTACGGCACCATTCGCATGCATCAGGAGCGCGACTACCCCGGTCGTGTGATCGCGACCAATTTGCGAAATCCCGATTTTGTTGCTTATGCGCTGGCGTTTGGCGGCTACGGCGCGGTGGTGGAGAAAAGCGCCGAGTTCCCGGCCGCATTCGCTGCAGCGCGCGCCTCCGGCAAGCCGTCGATCATCCATCTCAAGATCGATCCGGAGGCGATCACCCCGAGCGCAACGCTTGCCGGGATTCGGCAGAAGTCGCTGGCGGGTGGGGGTAAATCTAGTTGATGTAGTCGTCGCCGCGAAAGCGGGGACGACGGACAATCTCCGCTGATGCCCGCGCAAGCGGGCCTTCAATTCTTCAATCCGCACTACTTGTCTGGGTCCCGCTTTCGCGGCGACGAGCGACGATGCTTTGCGGCCTTGCCACCCTCCCATGAATCATCGTTCACTCATTCTTATGGCATATCGCCGCACGGAGAACGTGGTTCGCCGGCTTGCCGAGCGTGAGCAGACAATCCTCGACGCGGCGCGATCGATCGCCGGTGAAGAAGGTATGGGCGCGGTGCAGATCGCGGCTGTGGCGCAACGGGCCGACATCGCTGCCGGCACTGTCTATCGTTACTTTCCGTCCAAGAATGATCTTGTGGCCGACGTGATCGGTGCTATGGCCGAGCGCGAGCTCGCCGCAATACGTGCCGCCGCCGACGCCGCACCCGGTCCGCTATCGGCGCTTGCCGCCTGCATCGCTACCTTCGCTGCGCGTGCATTACAGGAGCGGCGGCTGGCCTGGGCGGTGATGGCCGAGCCGGTCGACGCCGACATCGACGCCTTGCGTCTTGATTTTCGCCGAGCGCTCGTCGCCGAACTGGAAAAGCGCATCAGCACCGCGGTCGCGGGCGGCCATTTGCCCGATCAGGACGCTCGGGTCGCTGCGCCGGCTGTCATCGGCGCCCTACTGGAAGGACTGGTCGGACCGCTGGCTCCATCGGCTGGCAGTGCGCGCGAGGCTGTGCAAACAGTGACGCTGCTGGCGTTGCGCGCACTTGGTGTCGTCGATGCGCGCGCACGCGGCCTCGTCGCGCAGTGTGTGCTGCCATAATTTTTGCCTCGTCAAAGTCCCCATTCACGACGGTCCCGGGTCTGCAGCGCACCGTTCGCTTCGCTCACGCGGCACGGCGCCTGGGACACGAGTTATTGCTCAGTGTGAGGTGAGCGCAGGCAGCTCGTGTAGCGGCAGCGTTACGACTTTAACGCCGCGTTCGCCAGGGTCGTCGATGACATGAAAACCAAGCTCGGTGCACATCTGCAGCATTGTGGTGTTTTGAGCCAACACCTGTCCGTGCACGGTTTCCAGCCCCTTTTCCTGGGCATAGGCGATCATGTGCTTCATCATCAGCCAGCCGAGTCCGTGGCCTTTGAGTTGTGAGCGCACAAGAATGGCGAACTCCCCGCCGTCTCCACCGGGATCGTCGTGCAGGCGCACGACCCCCAGCATGCGGCCGCTCGCCTCCGCAATCGCGGTGAAAGCCATGGCGTGTTCCGGATCGTAGTGAATGAGCTTGTCGATCAGCTCGTGGCTCACCTCTCGCATCGGAGCGAAGAAGCGTAGGCGCAAATCGTCCGCCGTCACTTCGGCGAGAAAGTCGGGGTAAAGCGCCGCGTCTTCCAGCTTAAGCGGCCGGATCAGGACCTTTTCTCCGTCGTGTAACGTGACGTGGCTCTCGAGCAAGACGAGTGTCTCTCCACTGTCGTCCCCGCGAAGGCGAGGACCCATAGTCCCCGACTCATCGAGGGACTGCGGAGTATGGGTCCCGGGTCTCGCTTACGCTCGCCCGGGACGACTACAACATCAATGCGACATCAGCACCGGCACCGTCATCGACTCGAGCAGGCCGCGTGTGGCGCCGCCGAGCACGAACTCGCGCAGGCGCGAGTGGCCATAGCCGCCCATCACGATCATGTCGGCAGAGGAATCCGCCGCATAGGAGAGAATGGTTGATGGCACATCTATGTCGGGGGAAGTTATCCGCTTGACGTCCACCTTAAGCCCGTGACGGGCGAGGTGCTGGCCAAGATCTGCGCCGGGCACCTCGTCCCTTTTGTTCGGCTTGTCGGAGATGATAACGACCTCCACCTGCTTTGCCTTTTTAAGAAGCGGTATCGCATCAGCGATTGCGCGGGTGGCAGCGCGGCTGCCGTCCCAGCACACCATAATGCGATCGAGCTTCATGCCACCTTTCTGTATGAATGGCACGAAAATCACGGGGCGGCCGGATTCGAACAGCACGCCTTCGTCGATCACCTCATCGGGGAGCGAGTCCTTGCGCCCCGGCTGGCCAACGACGATCAGATCGAAACGCCGGCCGATACGGCCAATCTGATCGGCAGCACCGGAAATGCTGGCGCTTATGGTGCGCGTCTCCATCGAAATGCCCGCGCGCTTGGCTGTCTGCTCGAACCGTGCAATGGCCGCGCGCGCCTTCTTGTTCGATTCAGCGCGCTGGCTTTCGATGATTTCCGGCGGAATGCCACCCATTACCGTACCGGGGATTACCGGCTCGTAAGAAACGGCGACGCCCAGGACATGAGCTCCGAAGGCCTCCCCCATTGAAACGGCGTAGTCGCCAGCCGGATCGTTTTCGCCGAGCCCAAGGTTGACAACAATATCCTTGATCATGATGTAAATCTCCTGCCGAGCGATTACCTTGAATTATATGCCTACCACCGTCCATTGCGGCCTTGACCAAGGTCAATTGTGTGCCGTGTCCAGATTACGCGTATTTCGACCTTGTCTTACTTCTTTTTGCCGTCGGGACCGAACTGCTTGAGATAGGCCCACAGGTCGCCGGCTTCCTTTTCATTTTTGATGCCGGGGAAGATCATCTTGGTGTTCGGAATCTTGGCCCGTGGATCCTTGATGTATTCTAAGAAGGTAGCTTCGTTCCAGGTGATGCCGGAATTCTTGTTGGCGTCGGAATAATTGTAGTCAGGAACTGTACCGGAATGGCGTCCGTCGAGCCCGTTGAGGACAGGTCCGACCTTGTTCTTGGCGCCTTCACCAATGGAATGGCAGGGAAAGCATTTCTTGAAGGATTGCTCGCCGGCTGCCATGTCCTGTGCCTGCGCGACCTGAATTAACGCGGCCATGACTACAGCCGACGCAACTACTGATTTCATTACTCTGCTCCTGTTGTGAAGTCCTAGAGCCGCCCCCGAACCAACGCCGTGAGCATAACCCGGTTTCCGGTGGGTTTTGCCAGCCCTATGTGTAAGGCGTCAAATGGCTGGTATCGTCGCAGCGTATGATACCGAAAAGCTTGTCCGACTCGATCGGGGATGGGAACCGGATTTTGGATAAGATCATGCGCGAATATAACGATACAAGAAGCCGGGGGTTTTAAGCATGTCGATGCGAATGCCGGAGACAGACCAGACGGTATTGGGCCGCCGCGAGCGCGTCGTTGGCGCACTACGGACCATCGTCCCCGGTGAGGGTGTCATCGCAGCCGAGCGTGAGTTGCGCCCCTACGAGACCGACGGGCTCACCGCTTATCGGCAGCTGCCAATGGTGGTGGTGCTGCCGGAGACCACGGAGCAGGTCGCCGAAGTGCTGCGCTATTGCCACGATGAGGGCATCAAGGTCGTTCCGCGCGGGGCAGGCACGTCGTTGTCAGGCGGTGCGTTGCCACTCGCCGATGGCGTGCTGCTTGGCATGGCCAAGTTCAATCGAATCCGTGAAATCGATTTCGACAATCGTGTCGCGGTGGTGGAACCCGGCGTCACCAATCTCGCGGTGAGTAATGCTGTGGCTGATGCGGGTTTTTACTATGCACCC
>DASSLE010000454.1:0-18560 GCA_035689725.1 Pseudolabrys sp. | reverse complement strand
GCGCGAGAGTGGCTCAGGTCTTGCGACGCTCGCGGTTGGCAGCGAGGCCGGCTTTTCCCGCTTCACTGCCGGTGAGACGGTCGCTACCGCCATCCACCTCCATGGGCTCGACGACGTAGAAGTCGACGCCAACGTTGCTGCCATGAAAAGTCGCAGCGATTTACAAGATGCCGTGATGATCGCGTTCTGCCGCCGCGAACAGGGCTTCCTCGTTCCGCCAGGAAATCCACTAAAGCTTGGTTCGATTGAAATCGTCGCCAAAACGCATGCGCGTATTGCCATGCGGCCAAAGGGCGCCGGCGCGCAATTGTTGCTATTGGCTTTGTTGCACCGGGCCAAAGTTTCACTGGATCAACTCGTTGCCGTTACTCCTGTATGTCCAACCGGTCCCGACATCGCGCAGGCAATCCGGGCTGGGCGCGCCGATACAGGCATTGCGACACGCGGCGTCGCCAATGTTAGCGGGCTTGATTTCGTACCTCTCGTTTGGGAGCCGTTCGATCTGGTGATGCGCCAACGCGACTATTTTCAGCCGCCCCTGCAGTCACTGTTCAACTTTCTGCATTCGGAAGAGCTCGTCGCGCGCGCCCGCGAACTCGGTGGCTACGACCTGAGCGGCGCTGGCACCGTACGGTTTGTAAATTGATGACTGACACGCAAGCTTGGCCGGTTGAACTGCGCCTGCACAAAGACCGCAGGACCTTGACCGTCACCTTCGATGGCGGGGAGCGTTTCGATTTGCCGGCCGAGTATCTGCGGGTTAAGAGCCCTAGCGCGGAAGTGCAGGGGCATTCGGCCGAAGAACGCAAGACCGTTCCCGGCAAGCGCGAGGTAAGCATTATCGAAGTGTTGCCAGTCGGCAATTATGCCGTAAGGCTTGTCTTCGATGACCTGCACTCGACCGGGATTTTCGGTTGGGACTATCTGCTCGATCTCGGACGCAACTATCCGGCTTATTGGCAGGACTATCTTGACGAGCTCGCCGCAAAAAATTTGACACGCGAGCCGCCTGCACGGCGTAAATAATGGTGGGCGCTGTAGGGATTGAACCTACGACCTCTCCCGTGTGAAGGGAACGCTCTCCCGCTGAGCTAAGCTTCGAGGATGCGCCCGCGTTGGCGAGGGCTGACGGGGAGTTTCTTGACTAGAAACGGCACAAAAGGCCCGACCACAGCGCTGGAGCAGGAAGCTAAACAAGAGATCAATACGATGGGCCTGTTATTGGGGTGCATGATTCAACAAATTCCTCTCCAATGGGGGTATTCGTCTTGTCACTACAGGCTCGGTGGTCGCGGTCAAACACAGAAGCCCTCGCTGGGATGGACGCGCTGTACGAGGATCAAGTGATGTACTACGGAAAAATGACAAAGAAAGATGTACTCATCAAAGAAAAACAGGCCTTCGTTCGGAAATTTCCAATCCGTGAATATAAAGCAAGAGAACCTATTTTTGTTCAGTGCCAAAAGGGAGTTTGTATGGCTAATGGGCTTGTTGATTTTCGAGCGGTCGATCCGGTTGCTAAAATATTATCAGAGGGGGTGGCCAGCTTTGAGTATCAATTGATTGTATTCGGGGACACTATGAAGATCAGTCTGGAAAATGGCGAAGTGAAGAGCAGGACCAAAACCCCTCTCCCTTCCAACGCAGCGCAGCGGTTTGGCGGAACATGGCAAAGCGCCGTGGGCATCAGTCATTTGCATTGGACGCCGTTACCGGCAAGGTAAATTACATTCGCGCAATTCGGCTCCGACACCGCGCTACCCGACTTGCGGCATGAGATTGACAAGTGCGAACGGCGCGGAAAGATGCACAATGGATGCAGGGTTCACTATTTGGGATTGACGAAATAAGCTACTCCCGTGCTGCAAATCGCGATCATCATCGGTTGGCTAGTTGCTTTCGGCTTGATGATTCATCTCGCCAAGCAGGCGATAAAGCATCGCCTAAGGGGGCGGCAAGAGAGAAAGCTGAGATTTAGGAAAGTCCGCGAATTTATAAAACATCACCATTTTGATCGGAAACGGCGACGATGGGTTCGAAGCGTTGATGGGGTGGAAGTGATCGATGAGGCCAGTGAAGATTATTGGTTCATGCTTACGATTCTTGGATGGTTCCTGTTTGTCGTGTGGGAAGTCTATTGGCTTTCGGAAATTGAAGAACGATTCCGCAATTCCACACGCGCATGGGAACTGCCATATCCGTCTTTATTTGTCGTCTTAGGCGTTCTTCCGCTGGCCGTTTATCTATTCTTTCGTCGTCGGAGAATGCGGCAGTCAGCGCGCATACCGGAGCAGGCTTTCTATGGACAGCAAATCCGTAGCCAGCACGCTAGTGACGCTCGAATGAGAGGACTCGCGGCTTGACCGGAAGCTGCGGCGCAGTTCATTTTATCCGCAACGAAAGGCAGCCTAATTTGGTTTTAGCGGTGTGAAACATTGAACGTCCGCAACCTTTCGGCGTCGGCATTCATTGGGATCGGGAGGAAGGTCATGACGATCAGCTTGCACCTCCATTTGTCGCGCCCACGTCTCTGCGTCTCGGTAGGTATGGAAGGCGCGATTAATCGATCGATGTCCCTTACGACGCAGCTGAACTTGGTACTTCTTTCCTCTCCTTCGGATCGTCGCCATCGGAAGCTCTAGCTGTGCCAATAGTGTGCCAGCTGAGTCCCTGAGGTTGTGTGGGGGCGAGTCGCGTCACTGCGCCCCACCCTTACTGGACGAGTTTCTAAGGCTTAGTCAGGAGGGAAATGGTGGGCGCTGTAGGGATTGAACCTACGACCTCTCCCGTGTGAAGGGAACGCTCTCCCGCTGAGCTAAGCGCCCGGCCATCGGCGGACGCGCGATATAAAGAGTGCCTCGGAGACGTGTCAAGCGAAGGCCCGTCAGAGCCTTTTAGTTGCGCGTTTTCGGATCGTCGCTCTGCGCCAAACGCGAGGCCTGAGTCTGCAAAGCGCGGATGCGATCGGCCAGGTTACCGTTGTTTGACGGTTCGGCGAGATCGACGTCAGCGCCGACACTGCTCACTCGCTCGCGCGACGTTTCAGCGGCTAGCAGCGCGTCAATCGGCGAATTCGGACCTTCCAGCGCAGAAGCGAGCCTGGCCACTTCCGCCGCTACGTCGTTAATGCGCTCGCGCAGGAGCGCATTCTCCACCCGTTCGGATGCCCAGCTTTCTTCTGTCTCACGCTTCATGACACCGAGATCTCGGGCGTACCGGTCGCGCTCCTCCTTGGTGTGAGCGATCGCCGCCTGCAATTGGGTATTCTCTGTCTTGAGGTTCTGAGTGGCCGAGTTGGAGCGAGCCTCGATTTCGATGATGGCAGTTCGCAAGTCGCTTTCGACCTTGCGCAAGGATTCGGTTTCCTGGCGCAAGTGCTTGAGCTCGAATTCACTTTGGTTAAGCAGCCGCGACTGCTCTCCGAGACGGGCTTCGAGATCCTGCGCGCGGCTGCCGAGGATTTCCGCTTCCTTGGTCTGCGCCACCAACTGCTGCTCAAGGTGGCTGACGCGACGGGCAAGATTCTCGACCCTGCCACGCTCTTGCGAAAGTTCCTGCGTTGCAGCTTTCAATTCTACGCGCTCGGCATCCCGGCGGTCCTCGACGACCTTCAGCTCATGGCCGGCCCCATCCAGCCGTTCTTTCAACGCATCGACCTGAGTCTTGAGCGCGATGATCTCAATCTTCTGGGAATCGGCGAGGGTCGATCGCTCGTTAAATTCACCCATCAGCTTGGCGAGTTCGGCTTGCTTGTCGGACAAAGCGCGCTGGGCATCGTACATTGCGCTGGTCTTGACCGCGACTTCCTCTTCGGTTGTGCGCAACTGGTCGCGAAGGCTCTTGTCGCGCGCTTCCAGCGCAAAAATTGTGGCCGACTTCTCGCCGAGTTCGACCTTGAGGCGATTGATGGCATCGCCCTTTTTTCCGAGTTCGGCTAGCTGGCTGGTGCTTCTGGTCTTGAGCTGCTCAACGCTCATTTCCAGGCGTCGCGTCGACATGGCAAATTCAGCGCGTAGTTGATCCTTGTCGGCCTGGATCTCCGCCATCGACAATGGCGCTGCGGCTTCGAGCCGACGCATGGTCAGCCGTACCGCGCGGCCGTGCACCAGAGGGACGACAACGAGCCCGATCAGAGCTGCAAACAGAAACCCGATCCCGAAAAACATGATCGGTTCAATCATGGAACATACGCCTCCAACTCAACTCGCGCCCAGCAAAACCCGCGGCATCGGGCGACGGGTCCGTCCGGCTCGCCCGAGACTAGCCTAAAGTCGGCGCCGAGGGTGCAAAAAGTCCCGTCCGTCCGATTCAAGGAAAGGAAAGCAATGGATTTGGTGGCTATCAGAACGGGTTCCAGGTCGCCCGTGGTGTAAATTTGAGGTAGCCGATATTGGCGCCCAGCCGGAAACCGACACCCGAGCGGATCGGCACAACGATGATATTGCCTGAGGCGAGTGCGGTCATGCCGAAACCGCCGATGAAATAGGCAGAGCCGTCGATGCCGGCGAAGCGTTGATAGATGGCTTCGGTGGCCGGCAGATTGTACACCAGCATCATCGTGCGGGCACCTTCGCCGCCGGCATCAAAACCGGCGGATGGGCCTTCCCAGAACACCCGGCGGTCGCCGGCATTTTTTGTATAGAGCTTGCCGTCGCCATAGCGCAGGCCGACGACGAAAGCACCGCCGCCTTCCTGCCCGAGAACATATCCGTTCGGTTGGCCCCAGCGGCTAACGGCCGTTTCGACGATTTGCGCCAGCCCCCGCGATACACTGCCGAAGAAACGATGCCCCTCCCGCACCAGCTCGCCGGGCGTAAAAGTATTACCTTGCTGCGGCGGGGGTGGCGGATTCTGGGCTGCGGCGAATCCGGGCACAAAAGCAACGAGGGAAAGCGTCAGGGCGGCAAGGCGCAAGGTCGCGCGCATCTTATGCTCCGTTAGATAAATGAGGCCCCAAACCCTGTTTAACCGGATGCTCATGTCGACTGGGTAAACGTGGCGACGGAAGGCTTGTCCCGAATCATTTAACGTCGCCGAGAACTATGACTGCAGCACGGCAGCAACGGAAGCCACCGCTCTTGTTTCGGCTGTTGCTTGGCATTAGGCATCGGTATTTTCACACCCACAGGGCTGTGGGCGGCTACCGACAGAGGCCAAGGCGCTATTTCGCCGGCCGGAATTCGAATTGAATTTGGACGGTGCCGTTTGGTGGTTTAGCAATAAGGGCAACCGGGCTGCCTTTGCCGGGCACCCTGATGTCTATTCGCCACGCTTTGCCGGCTACGACCCGATCGCTATCGGCCGCGGCCGATCGGTGCAGTTTGGGACAGCGACCCTATCTTGGCTCAAAATTTGATCGATGTGGCCTTGTCAGCGTCTCCCCAGGCAATAAAGGCTGGCACGCGAAAATTCTCGGTGGCGCGGCCATAAGCCAAAGGTAAATCCTGCGGGCTTTTCACCGCGCCGCCAGCCGCGACGACGAGTGCATGCCCGGCTGCCACGTCCCATTCGCAGGTCGTTGCAAGACGCGGATAGACATCTGCAGTCCCTTCAGCGATCTGACAAAACTTGATCGCCGAACCGCTGGTACTCCGGGTGATCGATCCAAGTGAGGCAAGGAAGGCAGCGGTAGCAGCATCGAAATGCGAACGGCTTACAGCGGCGACCGCGCCTTGGCGCGGCCACCGGCGAGTGTGGATCATCTGCGGCTGATCAGCACGATCCTCTAACAGCCGAAGCCGCTCGGCTCTCACGCCGACGATGCCGCGCCAAAGCTGGCCGCGTTTCGGGGCCGCGATGATGCCGGCGATCGGTACACCATGCGTGATGATGGCAAGATTGACGGTAAACTCGTCACGGCCGGCGAGGAATTCACGAGTGCCATCGAGCGGGTCCACCATCAGGAAGCTTCCGTCGAAACGCGTTTGGCTGGCGTCGGCAGATTCCTCCGAAACGACCGGAACATCCGGCAAAAGCCGGGCCACTCCTTCCAGGATCGCTGCCTCGGATGCTTCATCGGCGGCTGTAACCGGCGACTGGTCGGCCTTCATTCGCTGCAATACGGTACCTCGCGAGACCGCTCTGATTTCCGCGCAAGCCCCCGCGACAATCGACGTAAGATCGTCCAGGAGTCGCGCCGCCTGAGCCGGCAGAATTTCGGAACGCGACGTCAAATTCCACGTCCTGTTATCGTCTCACGGTCCTTGGCGGTCGTGCAGGTGCGGTGTATCACCTCGCCAAGTCGGGCGCGACCATCGATTCGCTGATCGGGGCAGCCTGCATGCCGAGCGGAGACCAGTCTATGTCGGAATCTTCCATCGAAGCGCTCGATCTTGCTGCCTTGTTGTGCTCGCGTGTCTGCCACGATCTGATCAGTCCGGTCGGCGCCATCGTCAACGGGCTTGAGGTGCTCGAGGAAGAAAAGGACGATGCGACTAAGGAGTTTGCACTCGACCTTATAAAAAAGAGCGCCGGCACCGCCTCGGCCAAATTGCAGTTCTGCCGCATTGCCTTCGGCGCCGCCGGTTCCGCCGGTGCCCAGATCGATCTCGGCGACGCTGAAACCATAGCGCGCGGCTTCCTGGAAGATGAAAAGACCAAGCTCGCCTGGAACCTGCCGCGCGCGCTATCGCCCAAAAACCGGGTCAAGCTGCTTCTCAATATGCTTGTTATCGCCGGCCAGGCAATTCCGCGTGGGGGCAAGATCAGCGTCGACCCCATCGGGTCGGGCGACAACATGGGATTCAAGGTCAGCGCTGCCGGCACCAACGCGAAAGTTCCGCCGGCGGTGTCGTCATTGCTTACGGGCGAGGGAGGCGGCGAGGGGCTCGACGCCCATCGTATTCAACCATTTTACGCTGGCCTTTTGGCCAAGGCTTGCGGGCTCAAAGCCGCCGTGACAATGGACGGCGAAACGGTCGTGGTCACCGCGCAATAGGCGTGCACCGGAGGGATTTCCGGCAGCTAATGACCGGTTAACGGCTTTCCACCGCCGACATGGTGATAACCGATTAGCACCAAATGATTTTTTGACGCGGCTCTTATTTGGACGGAGGGCCGAATAAGGAAAGACGGGGTGCTCAGCTATCTCGACTGGTTCATTGAAAAATTTCCCTCGAAGTCCGCGAATAGCTAAAATAATTTGTGACATGGGGGAATGAACATGGTGCGAATATTCCTGCTGACCTTCGTGATTAGTCTAACGGTCGGAGCGTTTCCCGCGTTTGCTGAAAAACAATATAAAATGTCGTGCTATGAATTTTGCGCGAAAAAAAGATGTACTTACGGCGTCGCGGCGCGATGGGACATTTCCTGCAACGCTAACTGCGAGTCGAAGTGCAATATGATGCGCGCCGATGGTACCTGGGGTAATTGGAGGAAGAAATGACGAATGGTATGAAGGGCAACCAAATTTGATGCCGCTCGTCGATACCCAATTCAGCGCTATTCCATGGAGTCTTGTTCAAGAATAAGAGACTGTGATCCGGGTCTTGAACTCGTAAAAAAGCACCTCCTGCCGATCTCCGCTTTGGGTCATTAGCGGACAAACCGTAGCGTGGCGCTGATTGCGACCCGGCCCGGCCGATCCCCATTAAATCATAAACAAATAAAAGTTGTGTGAGCCAGCTCACACACATTTTGCTCGAACCCACCCAAATTATTGAGCAGAGGGCACCTACACAGGAGGCCCACATGCGAACAATAGTAGGTATTGCGTTGATCCTGAGTGGCATCTTCGTCAGTTTGACGCAATTACAGAACAACACGGTCACGTACACCGAGGCGGCGGTGACGAACAACCAAATCTATAGTGGAATGACGGGTATTAAAGTCTCGCTGCCCTCTGACATGAAAAACTTTCCAGTGGAGCTAGTGCCACTGCCTTGATCGCGCAGCTTTTGGAGGCGCGGCACACCTAGTTGGGTGCAGGCAACTTGTGGGCTGCCCGATCTGCACTGGCGTTGAGTTGCTCCCTTAAAGCGGCCAGCGTCAGCCATTTTATGGCAACGTAGAGCAACTGATCTTCTAATTCCGGCGCTTCCTTCGCAATTCCAGTAAGAATTGCTGCACGCATCCGACACTCGCGAATGATTTGCATAGTGCCACTCCCGGCTTGGGACAAGCGCATCCTCAATCTGATTGGGCCTAGTCGTCTGTGCAAAATTGACCACTTTTCAAACTAGCTAGATGCAACTGGGCCGTGTCCGCTTTGGGTCATTC
Source organism: Pseudolabrys sp. (assembly GCA_035689725.1). Lineage (GTDB taxonomy): Bacteria > Pseudomonadota > Alphaproteobacteria > Rhizobiales > Xanthobacteraceae > Pseudolabrys. Next base: position 10,340 of record DASSLE010000454.1, on the reverse strand, counting down.
GCGACCTGGCTCTCGTACTTGTCCGCTGTTACTCCAATAGTGGACAAAGGCGGGTGCGGTCGGATTATCCGCTTTGTGCCAATAGGCGACATTCCTCTCACCGAGAAACTGAATTCAACCTGACCACCTTCAAGGACGTGATAACCTAGCTGATGCGGCCTCCGCAAAACTGAGTCGGCCGCGCCAGGAGGCGCCGCCGCTGTCGGTCGCCCACGAAAAGCGCGTTTGCGCCAAGTCAGCGTTATCGCGTTGCATTTCACCCGGCAAAAAATGCTAGGATTTGGGTGCTGGTAGTGTTGCGTTCTCGGGGGTTGAGCATGCAGAGGCATTATTATTTCCGGCTTCGGGCCGCGGCGGCACTTATTATTCCGCTGTACTTCGCCGTGCCGCTGGGCATGATGCCCCTTTCCTCGACAGCCGTCGCGCTCGAGCTGCCAAAGCCTGAGCCTGTGGAGAAATATCTAGGCAAGGCGGCGACCGGCTCCAACTACACGGTCAAGCCCATCGTGCGCAGCGACGGCGTGATGCGTATCTTCGACGTCGATACGCCCTATGGAAAATTTACGTTCGATGGCGTTGAGTTTGCGAAGTTGCGCCTGCACGAACTCAATGCCGTCGCCGCGATTGAAAAAATGTCCCAGTCTGAGCGCTTCGGCCAGGCATTCGGGCGCGCTGCGCTGGGCCCGATAAAATTCGGTGCCGACCTCGTCACCAATCCGGCCGACACTGTCGAACGTTCGCTGAGCGGGATCGGCAACATGTTCGATCGCGTGGGAGCGGGGCTCTCGAACAGTCGTGCCGACCGCGACAATGTGATGGACAGTTTGCTCGGCGTCAGCGACACGCAACGCGAGCTTGCTGTGGAACTCGACGTCGATCCTTACACCGACTTTCCGCCCTTGGCGCAAAGGCTGAAAGAAATGGCCGGGGTCATGGCGAGCGGCGGTTTGCCGATCAGGGCTGGACTAGCACTTGTGCCTGGCGGGGTCGGGATCGCCGTATCGTCAGTCGCGACGGTTGGCAGTGCGAAGGACACGTTGCGCAGCAAGACGGCTGCGCAGCTCATTGTCGAGGTGCGAACAACTTTATCTTCTCTCGGTGTCTCCGAAGAAGCCATAAATCGTCTTGTCGAAAACCGGAACTTCACGCCCGCCGACCTGCTGATCATGGCGCGCGCGCTCAAACAACTAAACGCGCAGAATACGGCCGCCTTCGTTGAACACGTAGCGGGGGTAGGCTCGCGCAACGTAGCATTCTATCACCGCCGCCGCGCGCAAATCCTTGCGGCGCGCAGCACTGAGTTGGGCAGTATCGTTTCTTTCGTCACGTTCGGCGGGCAGCCGATCAACGTCGCGCGCAATGGCGATATTGTCGCGGCCTTTATGGTCGATGACATCGCCTGGACGGAACTCCAGCAACGAACGTTCGTTGCGGCCACTACCGAAATACACCGCACAAAACCAGGCGCGGTCCCTGTGCTCGCCACGACCGGCACGGTGACGCCGATGGCCGCCGCTGAGATCGGCAAGCGCGGTTGGAAGATCGTCCAACTTAAGCCGCAGCGCTGACAAGCCGCAAACATGAGCTAGGCTATAAACCCATTTCGGGCGTGGTCATGGCCTCGGGGCGGCAATGAGACGGCGTAAAGGAACAAGCAAAACGACAACGCGCCGCAGTAGGCCGGCCGCGGCCAGTCGGCTTAAGACGTTGTCTTCTCGTCGGCGAGGCCACTCCGAAAGCGATCCGAAAAGGACGATTGAACAGCTTAGGTGTGAGCTCGACGAGGCGCTGGAGCAGCAGGCGGCGACATCCGAGGTGCTCAAGGTCATCAGCTCGTCGCCCGGAGAGCTTGCTCCGGTCTTCGATGCCATGCTGGCGAACGCGGTGCGGATTTGCGGCGCCAAATTTGGCAACCTCTGGCTCCGCGAGGGAGATGTCTACCGCATCAGTGGAATGCATGGCGCACCGCCGGCATACGCTGACTATTTGCGTCGTGAGCCTGTCATTCATCCAATCCCGGGGACTGCCCTTGGCCGCGTCGTGAGCACAAGGCGGGTGGTTCACATTCCCGACGCCAGAATGGACGATGCGTACGCTGAACGCAGTCCGCTTCACATTGGTACGATTGAGCTTGCACGCGCTCGTACCATTATCGCCGTGCCAATGCTCGAGGATGACGAGCTGATCGGAGCGATCGTAATTTATCGCCAGGAGGTCCTTCCCTTTACGGACAAGCAGGTCGAGCTGGTCAAGAACTTCGCCGCTCAGGCGGTTATCGCGATCGAAAACACACGCCTGCTGAGCGAGCTGCGCGAATCCCTCCAGCAGCAGATGGCGACGTCCGATGTTCTCAAAGCCATCAGCCGCTCGACCTTCGATCTTCAGATCGTCCTTGACACGCTGGTCAAATCGGCTGCCCAGCTGTGCGACGCCGACAGCGCAGCCATTCATCGCCCCAAGGGCGATGTCTATCCTTTCATTGCGAGTTACGGGTATTCGGCCGAATTCGAACGATTTATGCGCGAGAATCCGGTCGGTCTGACACAGGGATCGGTGCTCGGCCGAACCGTGCTTGAGGGTAGAGTCGTTCACGTCACCGACGTGCAGGCCGATCCGAATTATACTTTGATCCAGCAGAGGAAACTCGGGCATTACCGCACTGCCCTTGGTGTGCCACTGCTCCGCGAGGGCATCCCAATCGGTGTCCTTATGTTGACGCGTAACCAGGTGCGTGCGTTCACTCCCAAGCAGATCGAGCTGGTCGAGACCTTCGCCGATCAGGCGGTGATTGCAATAGAAAATGTGCGGCTGTTCGAGGCCGAACAGCAACGCACGCGCGAGCTTTCAGAGTCGCTGGAGCAGCAGACCGCGACCTCGGAGGTGCTCAAGGTCATTTCAAGTTCGCTTGACGACCTGAAGCCTGTGTTCGAGACAATTGGTCAGCGGGCAGAGAAGCTCTGTGCTGCCGACATCAGTGTCATCTCTATGGTCGATGGTGACCTGATCCGCCTGGTTTCGATCAACGGCATAACAGAGGATGGTGTAGAGGCGGTCCGGCGCGTCTATCCGATGCGGCGCAGCGACGAGACGGTCACGGCGCGTGCGATACGGTCCGGTGCCGTCTGCCATGTCCCTGACGTCCTCAGTGATCCTCTTTATCAAAACAAAGACGCTGCGCGCGTGAGCGGGTTTCGTGGCTGCCTTGCTGTGCCAATGATCCGCGATGGGCAGGTCGTGGGAGCGATCTTTGTCGCACGGAAGCAGGCGGGACTTTTTGCGGATTCCCAGGTTCAGCTCCTCAAGACGTTTGCCGCTCAGGCGGTCATTGCGATCGAAAACGTGCGGCTTTTCAACGAGACCAAGGAAGCGCTCGATCAGCAGACGGCGACGTCGGAGGTGCTGCAAGTCATCAGCAGTTCCCCTGGTGCGCTAAAGCCCGTCTTCGATGCGATGCTGGAGAACGCAACACGGATCTGCCAGGCAAAGTACGGCGTCATGTTCCTGTACGAGAATGGCGCTTTTCGCGCCGGCACAACGTATGGTGTGCCCCCGGCCTTGGCGGAGGAGCGGCAACGTAACCCAATCATTCGCCCCAGTCCGAAAACAGGCGTCGGCCGCGTTCTTCGGACAAAGGAAACGGCTCATGTCGCCGATATCCTTGCGGAGCCAGAATATATCGATGTTCCGGACGGCTTCACCAAACCAGGAATTGTCCAATTTGGTGCGCGGACGGAACTCGCCGTTCCGATGCTCAGGGAAGATGAGCTGGTCGGCGTCATTGTTATCTACCGCACGGAGGTGCGGCCATTCACCGACAAACAGATCGAGCTAGTTACAAACTTCGCCGCACAGGCGGTGATTGCCATCGAGAACGCGCGGCTTCTCAACGAGCTGCGCGAGTCGCTTCAGCAGCAGACCGCCACCGCCGATGTGCTGCGTGTCATCTCGAGATCGCCGACTGACATCCAGCCTGTTCTGGATGCTATCCTCCAAACGGCGGGGCGCCTGTGCGAGTCGGAGTATGCCTGCTTCTTCAAGCTGCAGGACGGCAAGTATCACTTGGCGGGCGCCAACAATGCCGAGGCGGAATATATCAAGTATCTTTCGGAGCATCCGATCGGCATCGACCGCGGCTCGATCGTCGGCCGCACAGCGCTCGAACGCCGCGCCGTGCACATCCCGGACTGCCTCGCCGATTCCGAATACACGTCTCATGAATATGCCCGCGCGGGCAAGCACCGCTCGATGCTGGGGGTGCCGCTGCTGCGCGACGGCGAGCCACTGGGTGTCATTGGCCTCCTGCGCACGTCTGTTAAGCCGTACACCGACAAGCAGATCGAGTTGGTCACCACCTTCGCCGACCAGGCAGTGATCGCAATCGAAAACGTCCGGCTGTTTGACGAGGTGCAGAGGCGAACGCGCGACCTTTCCGAGGCGCTTGAGCAACAAACGGCGACATCGGAGGTGCTCAAGGTCATCAGCAGATCGACCTTCGATCTGCAGGCCGTGCTCGATACGCTCGTCGAGTCGGCAACGCAGCTGTGCGGCGCCGATCAGACCTGGCTGTTTCAACGTGAAGGCAACTATTTACAATGGGTCGCCAGTTATGGCCATGCAAGTGACTTGTATTCGCGACTCAGAGACTATTTTATTGGCCGGAAAGTTCCGCAGAATAGGGGCAGCATCGTTGGGCGAGCCGCCTCGGAGGGCAGGGTGGTTCACGTTCCCGATGTCCTCGCGGACTCTGAATATACCTGGAGCGAAGCGCAAAAGATTGGCGGTTATCGCGCTGCGCTCGGAGCACCGCTCTTGCGCGAGGGAAATATCGCCGGTGTCCTCTTCGTGGCGAAAACTTTGCCGCAGCCATTTACAGAGAAACAGATTGAGCTGGTGACGACCTTTGCCGACCAGGCGGTGATTGCAATTGAGAACACGCGGCTGCTCAGCGAGCTGCGCGAATCTCTCCAGCAGCAAACCGCCACTGCCGACGTGCTCAAGGTCATCAGCCGCTCGACGTTTGATCTGCAGACGGTGCTGCAAACACTGGTCGAGTCGGCTGCTCGGCTGTGCGATGCCGACCAGGGAACGATCACGCGTCAAGTCGGCGGGACGTTCTATCGCGCAGCTACTCACGGCTTTTCGGCTGAATTTTTCGAAATGGTAAAAGATGTGCCCGTTGAAATTGAGCGCGGATCGGCGTCTGGAAGAGCGCTGGTCGAGGGCAAGATCATTCATATTCCCGATGTGCGGGCGGACGCAGACTACACATTCAATGAAGCCCTCAAAACAGGCGAGTTCCGGACGGTGCTTGCTGTTCCGATGTTGCGCGAGGGCGTGGCAATCGGCGTTCTGGCATTGACACGCAAGGACGTTCGTCCATTCACCGAAAAGCAATTCGAGCTGGTCACGACCTTCGCCGACCAGGCCGCAATCGCGATCGAGAATGTCCGCCTGTTCGAAAGCGTGGAGGCACGCACGCGCGAACTGGCGGACTCGCTGGAGGATTTACGGACCGCGCAGGACCGCCTCGTACAAACGGAGAAATTGGCCTCGCTCGGGCAACTCACCGCTGGAATCGCACACGAGATCAAGAACCCACTCAACTTCGTGAACAATTTTTCGGGAATCTCGGCTGAAATGATCGATGAGCTCTGGGAAGTCCTGAGCGGTCTATCGGTTGACAAGAAAGCGCGGGCCGAGATTACCGAGCTGACCGATACGCTGCGGGGCAACCTCGAAAAAATCGTTCAGCACGGCAAGCGCGCGGACTCTATCGTGAAGAACATGCTGCTCCATTCGCGGGCGGGCTCGGGCGACCACCGGCCTGTCGATATCAATGCCGTTGTCGAGGAAAGCCTCAACCTCGCCTATCACGGCGCCCGGGCAGAGAAGCAGGGGTTCAACATCACCCTGGAACGGTCATTCGATCCGTCTGCCGGCGAGGTCGATGTTTTTCCCCAGGAAATCACGCGTGTGCTTCTAAATTTGATTTCAAATGGCTTCTATGCCGCAACGAAACGCAAGGGCCAGCCGGGTGCCGACGGCCACGAGCCAACCCTGGCGGCTGCGACAAAAAACCTCGGAGATCGTGTGGAAATCAGGATTCGCGATAATGGCACTGGTATTCCACCCGAGGTAAAGGACAAAATGTTTAATCCCTTCTTCACGACCAAACCGGCTGGGGAGGGGACAGGGCTTGGCCTTTCCATCAGCCACGATATCATCGTCAAGCAGCATGCTGGTTTAATTGAGGTGGATACCAAGCCCGGCGAATTCACGGAATTCAAAATTATTCTTCCCCGTACAGCGGCATGCCTTGCAAAATCAGGAGCACGAGCGTGAGCGTCCTTATTCTTGTGGTCGATGATGAACCTGATGTGGAAATGCTGTTTCGCCAGCAGTTTCGGCACGACCTCCGTGCTGGCCGGTTCACCATGGAATTCGCCCAGTCCGCTCCCGCTGCATTGCAGTGCATCAGCGATGCGCGAAACGCCTCACTCATCCTGATCCTGTCCGACATCAACATGCCTGGGATGACCGGCCTTGAACTATTGCCCAAAGCCAAGGCGGCTCGACCAGACGTCCCGGTCATCATGATCACCGCCTATGGCGATGCGGAGACCAAGCGCAAGGCATTGGAAGGCGGCGCCGAGGCGCTTTTCACCAAGCCCATCGATTTCGTGATGCTTCGCAGCGAAATCGACATGCGCGTCGAAGGCGCCGCTTGAACAAACATTATCCGTTTCCATCGGAGCATCCTCACTAAAAAACCCCGGCCGAGAGGCCGGGGTTAAATTGGATTGGAGAGAGCCCGAAGGCTCGCGTCATGCATACGCAACTCGGGGGAAAGTCTGGCGCTACGCCGGAATTCGCTCGTCCGCCTCAGTCGGCTCGCGCAGCACATAGCCGCGGCCCCACACCGTCTCGATGTAGTTCTTGCCGGAGGAGGCGTTCGCAAGCTTCTTGCGCAGCTTGCAGATGAACACGTCGATGATCTTGAGCTCGGGTTCATCCATGCCGCCGTAGAGATGGTTGAGGAACATCTCCTTGGTGAGCGTCGTTCCTTTGCGCAAGGAGAGCAGCTCCAGCATCTGGTATTCCTTGCCGGTCAGATGCACGCGCTGGCCGCCGACTTCCACCGTCTTGGTGTCGAGATTGACTACAAGGTCACCGGTGTTGATGACCGACTGGGCGTGGCCTTTGGAGCGGCGAACAATCGCGTGGATGCGGGCGATCAACTCGTCCTTGTGGAATGGCTTGGTCATGTAGTCGTCGGCGCCAAAGCCGAGCCCTTTGACCTTGTCCTCGATGCCGGCCAGGCCGGAGAGGATCAAAATCGGCGTCTTAACCTTTGAGACGCGGAGGGAGCGCAGAACCTCGAAACCCGACATGTCGGGCAGGTTCAGGTCCAGCAGAATGATGTCGTAGTCGTAGAGCTTTCCGAGGTCGACACCCTCTTCGCCGAGGTCCGTCGTATAGACGTTGAAACTCTCGGATTTGAGCATCAGCTCGATGGATTGTGCGGTCGCGCTGTCGTCTTCAATGAGTAGAACGCGCATTTAAGTCCCCTTCTCGCCGCAGCCGGGCTTCAGGTCAGCGCCGCATAGGCGGCGAGTGTGAAAAAACGCGGTGGGACAAACCGATTCGACACTATCTGGCCATGGTTAACAAAACATGATTCTCCCATGCAAGCGTGCCGTAGGCAGATTAGCCCGAATAATCGGCGTAAGATGTTGCTCGAGAGTGGTTTTTTGGCCACGTCCTGTCTAATGCCCTAGTTTAAGAGTCGGGCCTAACCGACTCTAGCGACTCGCCCCTTCTGTCCTGGCTGGGCGATTCTCAAGCCTTAGTCCCGTGGACGAATGACCCAATGATTAACGACGCGGGTAAACACCAAGTTAATTTAGTGATGCTTTCAGGTCTGTTAAATTCCATAAACTAACGACAAAAAAGTCTGGCATTTCCATACTTTTGGCTTGAAGACCTTTAACAAGGCATTAAGTTTAATTTAGCGTTAATCGTTAGTTGAGGGTTAGTTGAAAATGCCCAGGGCTCGGCAGGACGGACAGCCAGCGCGCTCTCCAAACAAGCGCAAGCTGAGTGAGATCTTCCTCAGGAAACTGAAGCCGAAGGCGCAGGCCTTTGCGGTCTGGGACATTCACCAGCGTGGCCTGTGCGTCCTCATGCAGCCGACCGGGCACAAGAGCTGGAAGTGCGTCTATCCGTTTCAGGGACGGCCGCGCTGGTATCACATCGGCGCAGTCGATGCCGTCAATCTTGCCGATGCCCGCAAGCTGGCCAGCCGGGTCATGTTCCAGGTGGCCGAGGGCAAGGACCCAGCCGCCGAGAAGAGGGCAGAGCGAGGCAAGGGGACCTTCGAGGAGCTGGCGATGCGCTACGTCAATGAGTACGCCAAGCGCGAAAACAAGTCCTGGCAACAGGCCGACAAGCTGGTTCGCAGCAACCTGATCCCGCGCTGGAGAAAGTTGCAGGCCGCCGCCATCACGCGCGGCGATGTGAAAGTGATGATGGGGAGCATCGCATCGCCAACGGTCGCCAACCAGACCCTGGCTGCCGCCAGCGCAATCTTTGCCTGGGCGATCCGCGAGGAGATCGTGAAGACCAATCCCTGCCAGCTGGTGGAGCGCAACAAGACCAAGAGTCGTGAGCGCGTTCTATCGGACAATGAGATTTCAAAATTTTGGTCGGCGTTCGATTCCGCCGGTCTCGTGGCAAGCACCGCGCTCAAAATGATTTTGCTTACCGGTCAGAGGCCGGGCGAGGTTGCTCACATGCGCCGCGAGCACATCGAGGATGGATGGTGGACAATGCCAGGTGATCCCGTGCCAGAGCTGGACTGGCCCGGCACCAAGAACGGAGCGACGCATCGCATCTGGCTGCCCGCGGCAGCTCAGAGGCTGATCGCAGAGCTGGATGGAGACGGCTTCGTGTTCGCCAACTCACGTGGCAGCGCAGTTGACAAGCTGGACAACGCCATGCGGACAATCTGCCCTGTGCTCAAGGTGGAGCGGGCCACGCCGCACGACCTCAGGCGCACCCACGGCACAAAGATCACTGGGTTGGGCTTTGGCCGTGATGCCATGAACCGAATTCAAAATCACAAGGAGGGAGGCATCGCCTCTGTCTACGACCGGCACGAGTACGCCGCAGAGAACAAGCGCATCATGGAGGCTGTAGCCACCCACATCATGATGCTGGTGGAGGGTGGACCCAGCAACATCATCCAGGCGCGGTTCGCGCGTGGTGATTAGATGATTGGATCTCCAGGCCTACAATTATGAGCGACGACCTAATATAGCAGACTGAAGTGCTCGATAGGGTTGAAGATCGTACGCAACTGGCTGACGCAGGTTGGAGCCAAAGACCCTGTTCATCGAACCAGGCAGCCCATGGGAGAATGGCTATGCGAGTCATTTAACGGGAAACTATGCGATGAGCTGCTAAACGGCGAAATCTTCGAGAGCGGCGGTTACTGCGCGCCCACGAGCAGCTCAGCGCCTGATGCCATACTGAAGCGTGGACAGTGCCCGAGCAACTGGATGCAGTCAGGCAATTATTGCATTCGCATGTCGCCACCGCGGCGTGAGAGGCGGTAAATAGCGGTCACCAGTGAAGTACGAAAATGCTTCGCTGACTTTAGCGTCCGCATCCTCGTCCAAATTCCATATACAGAAATTTACTGCTGGTCATGCTAAATGCCGACCATGTGCGGACGCTTCACCAATCGACTGACTTGGCGCGAGATTGTCGCTGCTGAGCGTGCCGGCAACTCCCGAACGGAATTTACCGGCGCGCTATAACATCTGCCCCACGGACACGATTGACGCAGCGACCGAGCGCGAGGGAAAGCGTGAACTGGTGCCGATGCGCTGGAGGCTGGTGCCGTCCTGGTGGAGGAAAAAGGCTAAGGAAGCCCCGTCCACCTTCAATGCGCGTGCTGAGACAGTGGCCGACAAGCCGATGTTTCGCGACGCATTCAAACGGTCGCGGTGTCTAATTCCCGCTTCTGGCTACTATGAGTGGCAAAAAAACGCCGACCGGCAAGCAGCCTTATTACTACACGGCGCGCGACGGCTCACCGCTGACATTCGCCGGTCTATGGGATAATGGAAAGATATAGAGACCGGGCAGCCGCTAATGTCCTGCAGCATGATTATCACCGACGCTAATGAACTTGCTGCCGAGGTGCACGACCGGATGCCGGTCCTTTTGCAGCCGAAGGATTTTGACCGCTGGCTCACTGGCACTGTTGGAGCCGAGTTGCTCAGGCCAGCCGCCAATGACTATTTGCAGGCATGGCCCGTGTCGCGGCGGGTGAA